>DAOVMD010000140.1 GCA_030630935.1 Candidatus Mcinerneyibacteriota bacterium
ACCGGAAAGTTCATTATTTAAAATCAATACTTTCATTTAAACTCCTTTCTATATCTATAAAAATAATAATATAATCCAAAAGGCACTGTAATAATAGTAAAAAGAATGGATCTTTGTAAATAAATCAGATAACCATTTAATTTATAAATACATTCAACTGAATGAATAATCAGTAAACTTAAAAATAATATTATAAATGGAAGAGATATATTAAAAAATTTCTTTATCGCTTCTTTTCGTGTTTTTGAAATGTATTTTAAAGTAAAAAAAATCACTCCAATTCCATATAATAAATAGGTTAGCGATGTTCCATAAGATACACCATTTATTCCAAAACCCATTAATAAAATAACATAATCTGTTATAATACAAACTATAATTGAAATAATATATATTTTAATAATATCTATCTGTCGGTGAATAACAATCAAAAAATTGCCAAGAACCATTGAAATAGAATAAAAGAATAATCCAAAGGTTATAATTAGAAAAGGCTCGATTGAATTCAAATATTTCGGTAAAAACGATTTCACTAAAAACGGAAATAATATGTAAGCATAACCAGTTAAAAACATTAATATGTATGAAAAACCAAGTGTAGGTTTATATACAATATTAGTCATTTCATAAATATTTTTTAACTTTCCATATTTAAAGGACATTTTAGGAAACAAAGTTACACCTATTGTAATAGGAAGCATAAGTAAAAAAGATGTTAGTGTAATGCTAAAATGATAATAGCCTAAATCTGTTTTTGTTAAATACATCAAGATGAAGGTTTTATCTATATTCCGTATTAGGATATTAGAATATGAAATTAACATAAGGGATATACCCGGGATGATCATTTTAAACATTTTTTTTACATCAAAATCAAACCGAAATTTCACATGCTTTATTAATCTTATAAAGATTAAAGACACAATATAGGTAGTAATTACTGCTAAATAAAGCCCTTTTAATTTAAAGAAATATGTTAAGGGTACTGCAAATAATAAATTTACAGCAGAAAAAAAGATTGAAATTTTTACTAAGCTCTTAAAATCATCCAAAGCGCGAATTGCAATAGAAAAAAAACCATACACTCTTATGGTAATTATTAATATACCTATTAATATTATACCTAATTTATATATTGGTGATGCTGTTTGCCCAAATGTAAAAAGATATATAAAAATAAAGATAGAGAAAATTAATCCGAAAAAGAAATTAAAAGTAAAAGTTACATTCATTAACTTCTCACATTCTATAACATTATTCCTTGCCCTTGCCTTTGGATAACTTCTTGAAAATTCGGTGTTCAAACCAAAATCAAAACCCATTATATAAGTCAAAATAACAAATAGACTTGACCAGATCCCTAATAGTTCAGGACCTAAAAACTTTGCAATTAGGAAACCGCGAACTGTATTGAAAATCCTGCCAATAATTGAACCGGATAACATCAATATTGAATCAATAATCGTTTTCTTCTTGAAATCTACTTGAACTTCTTGTGTGAGCTTCTTTTCATTGGTTCGTTTTTTATACTGTTTCATTTTTACAGAAAATCCTGCTTACAATATTTTTAATTGTTTAATTAACCTCATTATCTGATTTTTATTTAGAGGAATCCCACGTGAGGAATATTCTCTCATTTGAAGTTTCTTTGTATTATATAGTTTTAAATTTCCCTGCTTTAATGAAACCTTAAATTCGGGGTGAGGTAAGATAATATACATATCTGTTGTCTCTACTGCAAATTGTGATTCTATCTCAGTAAGTAATAATTCAAAATGTTTTTCGCCTGGGCGAGGATTAATTATCTTAACTTTTATGTCTTTTGATTTAAATCCAAACTGGGGGGCGCAATATTTAATTAAAACATCAACGAGATCGCCTAACTTTATTACAGGCATCTTTAAAATAAAAACTTCACCACCACTAGTCAATTTTGTTGCTTTAAATATCAATTGAACTGCATTAGGGATTGTTATGAAAAACCTCGTCATTTCTGGATCGGTTACAGTTACAGGACCACCTTTTTTTATCTGGTTTATAAATAATGGAATCACCGAACCGCGGGAACCCAATACATTGCCGAATCTAACCGATGAAAATATGGTCTTTTTGCTACCTTTATAAAACATTGCAGAAGTTATTATCTTCTCTCCTAATAATTTTGTTGCCCCCATCACGTTAACCGGTTCCGCAGCTTTGTCTGTACTGATTCCAATAAATAATTTTACCCCTTGAGCAAGAGCACAATCAACAACATTCTGTGTCCCTATCACATTTGTCTTTACTGTTTCAAAGGGGTTATACTCTGCAATGGGTACATGTTTAATCGCAGCAGTATGATAAACAATATCAATGTTCTCCATCGCCATCATTAAACGTTCTTTATCTCTTACATCACCAATTAAATATCGTAAATTCCTATATTTCTTCATTTCTTGTCTCATCATATATTGTTTATACTCATCCCGAGAGTAAATCCTAATTGTTTTTGGTTTATACTTTAATAACTGCCTGACTATCTCAGAGCCGATTGAACCTGTACCCCCAGTAATTAAAATTTGTTTACCCTTAAAATATCTTTTCATTTCTTTTTACCTGTATTTTTTAATGGTTGTTTGAATTAAATTGCAGACATACTTGATTTGGTCATCAGAAATATTATTAAAAAAAGGAATTGCAATCGTTCTTTTTGAAATTGCTTCTGTAATCGGGAAATCTCCTTCTTTATATCCAAATCTCTCTCTATAAAACGGCTGTAAATGAATTGGTGGAAAATAGGGTTTGGATTGAACGCCTAAGTCATTTAACTTTTTCAAAATATCATCCCGATCTAAATCCTTTGCTAATTTAATTATGTAAACAAACCATGACATTCTCGTGACATAATCTGCAACTTTTAATGGTTCAACTCCATCAATTCCCTTAATTCTGTTATTATATTTCTCTGCTATTGCACTCCTTTTATTTAATATCTCTTCTATCCGTTCCATCTGAACAATCCCCAGGGCTGCACTCATTTCATTTAACCTGTAATTATATCCCAACCTGGTATGATCCAGCCAACTATCACTTGGACTTCGGCCTTGATTACGAAGACTTCGGGCATAATCACATAAATCATCATCATCAGTAACAATAATCCCGCCTTCGCCAGTTGTAATCTGTTTGTTTGGATAGAATGCAAAAGCACCTCCAACTCCAAACCGACCTACCTTTTGACCTTTATATTCAGCTCCAAGTGCTTCACAAGAATCTTCAATGATTGGAAGATTATATTTCTCTGATATTTTCAATATCTTATCCCAATCTAACGGATGACCAAATATATCAACTATAATTAATGCCTTTGTTTTTTCTGTTATCTTCTCTTCAATTTTATCTTCATCGATATTTAATGTGTCTGGATTGATATCTACAAAGACGGGAGTACCACTCTCAAATAAAATTGCATTGGAAGATGCAATAAATGAAAATGGCGATGTGATCACTTCATCACCTTTTGTAATACCAAGATACTTAATCATAATATGTAAAGCTGATGTTCCACTGTTTACACCAACTGCATGGCTTACTCCAATATAATCTGAGAGTGCCTTCTCAAATTCTATTATCTTAGGACCAATACTTAAATGACGGGTTTTCAAAACATTAACTACTGAATCAATCTCCTTTTGAGTAATATCCGGGCTTGAAAGTGGGACCTTCATAATTTTTTCTTCCATGTTTAAAATCCATTTATTCTTTTTATAATACTTGGATGATATCTCTTTTAAAACTGTATCGTTTACAATTGTAAAATTCTGTTCATTAATATTTATCAATTCACCTTCATAAGTTGGATACAAAAAAGCTATGACTTTATTCTCTAAATCCTTAACTGAATCATTCTTCGAAATCAACATCAGCCTTTCAAATTCTTCGCGGTTAATATAACAACTGAAACTTTATTCCTGTCCTGGAAAAATTGAATTCTTTAATATCATTCCTATAATCATATAATTATATATTTTATAGTTATGTTAGGATCATGTCATAAATTCCAATTGTTTTCATTGAAATGTTTAAAGAACTTATTTAATTATACCATATTTATAATTAAAAATAAAGAGATATTTCCTTAATTTAGTCGGATAACTTTTTGTAAAATATTATATATTTTTTAAGCTAAGCCCTTTTTTTCTGTAAAATTAAGAATGGATCATTTCATTTTCTATTTTCTCCTTCTCCTCCTTCTTGTTATTAAGATTTTTAATCTTTGTTAAAAATTCATTGCCTTCTTTCTTTACCGTATGCCTGTCTTCATTAATATCCATATACTGCCGGTTTGAAGTTCTCCATTCTTCATCGATCTCCATAAGAATAGCAAACATTAATCTTATGCATGATTCTTTGTTTTGAAAAACATTAATTATCTTCAAGCGCTACTTAAGCTTTTTATTTATTACTCCTTTAATTCGATTGGTAGTTCTTATCTTCTTTCGATGCTTTTCAGGGAAACCATAATCGGAAGTATTATCCCCGGAGTTAAAGAACCTCTATTTTACAGAAAGTATAACACACCCTTTATCTTTTCTTCTTTTAAATTAAAAATTAATTTAAAAATAACATTCTATTTAAACTTCCATTATTTTATACTGATGAAAGATTTACGTTAATATTACTTTTAATATACAATTGATTTTTGAATTAGATTCTCATCAATTTCAATATTATGGAGTATCTTTACAATCCTTCTTGAAGTTTTTCCATCACCATAGATATTTTTTATCCTATTAATCTTTGATAGAAATTTTTTATCAAATAAGGATTTTCGGATAGCTTTCATTATCTCTTTTTTTTGATGTGGAACGTCAATCACATTTTTATTTCTTTCTCTACCTTCTTGGCGTATTCCAATATTCACTACTGGAATTTTGAAACTTGCTGCTTCAATTATTCCACTGCTAGAATTCCCAACAAGTACTTTACAATATTTTAATAAGTTTAGATATATTTTTCTTTCAAGATTTTTAATAATTTTTATATCCTTATAATTTTTATATTCCTTTAGTTTTTTGATTATTCTTCTCCCTCCTGCATCTGAATTTGGATAAATTATTATTTTTCTCATTTCAAATTGTAAAACCGCTTCAAGTGTTTGAATTATCTGTTCTTCTGCATAATCTGGTTGAGTAGATACAGAATGTTGAACTACTAATAGATATGGCTCTGAATTATTTAGTTGCATGTATTGTTCAATATTCTTCCTTGATATCAATTCCATAGTAGTTATTTCATCAAGTCCCGGAGCACCTACCTCATGGATTCTCCATGCTTCTTCACCCAATTTCTTTATCCTAGAAGCGGATTTTGAAGTAGCAGGAAAATGAATATGAGCAAACTTGGTAATAGCGTGCCTTGAAGATTCATCAAGACCTGCTTTTGATTTATCCCCTCCATGTATATGTGCTACAGGTATATTCATATAAGTAGCAGCGATCGTTGCGGCTAGAGCTTCCGTTCGATCTCCAAGAACCATTATAATATCAGGACAAATATTATGTAATATTTCTGAAAAACCAAGAATTCCTTTCCCGACAGATTTTGACATTGAAAAAGATGTATCATCAGCGGGAATCATCCGGACTTCACCTATAATATTAAAACCATCTGCCAAAATCTGTTTCTTTGTGAAACCAAATTCTTTAGAAATATGCATCCCGGCAATAACTGTCTGTAAAATTAAAGACTTATCTTTTTCAATTTCTCTCATTACATTTCTTAATAAACCATACTCAGCACGAGTTCCAGTTATGATACAAATTTTCTTGGTCATTATTCTATCTCTGCCTTCCAAATCCTTAATTTCTTCCCATGTACTTTTATATACGCCCCTTTGTAAGGTTTTGATAATGCCCGGATTTTCCTAATTATTAATTTAGGATTATCTTTTTTTAAATCAATTCTATTGTTGCGAAGTTTGGGCTTTTTAAAATAAAATGCCTTCTTATTATCTTGGGGAATACGGGGAGCAGTTCCTTGATCAATTAAAGGGAAATAATCGAAAATTAACTTCTTTCCTGCTTCTATTACTTTTTCATAGATATCTAAAGCATAATCATTCTCATCAATCGAGAATTTTTCCTGACCGATTATATCCCCAGAATCCAATCCTTCATCTAAATAAAACATTGTAACTCCAGACTTTTTTACACATTCAAAAATAGTATTTATTATTGGAGCAGACCCCCTACCATAAGGAAGTAAGGTTGGATGAAATCCTATCGTTCCTAATTTGGGAATTTTAATAATATCCAGCGGGATAATCTCTCGCCAACCTATTACTACTAATAAATCAGGTTTCATTTGTTCAATTTCAGTTAACGATTCTAAGATTGAACTAACTTTAGTTACATCAACATTAAATCTATTCCAATTTTCTTGGGGAATTTTATCATAGATTACAAATGGACTGTCTTCTTTGCTGGTTATAATACCACAAAGAATAAGCTCAGGTATCTTACTTGCAGTTATTAAAGCTTGGTACCCAAATTTATTTGCTGATAACCAAATAACTTTCATTTTATATTATATCCTCTAATTAAACAAAAAGCCTCAGCATATTTAGTACACGCTTCGGTTCCTCGCTTACCGGCTAAATATTTAATTCCTTCAACACTTCGAGGATGAGGGTATTTTTTTACCTCTGATTCATATATTAAAAAAGCTTCAATCTTTTTATCGATTTCATCAGAGATATCTACCCAAACATTTGGTGTAAATTGATTAATTCCCCATTCTGTCTCTGAAAGGGTTTCATAAGTAAATAAATTAGCCATCAAGGGAGGACGAGATACTACTAATACAGACTTAAATGCAATATTATGATCAATATTAACATCATTTTGACAATGAGTATAGATAATATGAGGTTTTATTTTGTCTACTACTTTTTGAATTTCTCGATTCAATTCCCCGTGAGGTAATGTGTTTAATTTTACAGTTGGTAAGTCCAAATTAATCCTCACTTTAATCCCGATTAATTGATCTACTTCACGTTGCTCTTCTATCTTTTTATCCATATATTCTTGAGACCAATCCGGTTTATATGCTTTGGTTAATATACAAACATACACTTCATCGGCTTCTTTAACATGTTTTATTAATCTTCCACCAACTCCTAATAATTCATCATCCGGGTGGCAGGCAATAACTAATACTTTCATATCGACTCCCCTGATTTATTGAAAGTTATTATATCATATTATAAAACCTTTGTCAAACTATACTGAACCAGAACAGCTCTGAATAGTAAATTAAAAATCGTTTGACAAAAATCGAAAAATGTATTAAAATATGTATGACAAAAGGTGTAGACGGTATTATAGCTCTTTAGAAATTATTTTTGGGAGGATACGATGGAACACAATATTTTTTAA
>DAOVMD010000365.1 GCA_030630935.1 Candidatus Mcinerneyibacteriota bacterium
AACCTCATCCGATTTCCGTCTTAGTTCCTGGAATACCGGGTCATCACCCTCAAAAAAGAGCATAGGATCTTTCTTCTCCCAAGCCTTCTGAAGAGCTAATAAAGAAGTTTTCTCTCTGAGATCAGGATTATAAAAAAAACCTGCATTAACATAATGAGTTAAACCTTCAAGAATATATTTATAATCTTTCCCGACAACATCTAAAAAGAGAATAGGAAACTGTTCTTTCACCCTTTCGAAAAACTCAGGATAGTCTTCATGGGCATGGTCACCTCTAAGTCCAACCGCTCCGACCCAGGTATAGTCCTCATTATTAAAAAAGCATTTAGATATTGAATGACCAAAGTAAGAAGCAGGATGCCAAACTCCTTCCTGATTTAACATTCTCGCATTTAGATAAATGATATTATTTGGAATAAGATTAACATCTATACTTATGGAATGATGATCATAAATGAAGATTTTCTTTATATTTAAACTCCAATTACTTAATAAGACCTCATCTTTCAAAAGATCAAGGTCTACAACAATCAATAAATCAGGGTTGATGTTTTTTATCAGTTCGCGCTCTTTCTTCATATCATAAGATTTCGTGCTAACCCATAAAACATGATCAGGTACTCTTCCGCGAATATGTAAAATCGTATAATAAACATACAACGCACAGGTTACACCATCTGCATCACCATGATGGACAAGGCAGATTATATCAGATTCCTGAATCTTACGAAAGAATGTTTCCGCCTTCTCCATGATCTTTGACCAACTTGCATATTCTCGAATTCTCATCATTACCTTTTCTCCGTATTAATTATTAATAAAAGGAAAATTATAACAATAAATATATAAAAAGTCAAGTTTTTTATTGCTTTTATCTTTTCTACCATATCGATTCTCTTAGATAACTCAATTTTTGTGATGGCACATCACATGCAAAGCATGCCTTGAACTCTTGAACAATTTAACTATCACAGCATTTTTTAACACTTTAACAGTTTATTAACATTTGAACTATTGAACTATCACAACATTTTTAACATTTTAACGGTTCAATAACATTTGAACAATTTAACTATCACAGCATTTTCAACATTCTAACGGTTTATTAACATTTGAACAATTTAACTATCAAAGCATTTTTTAACTTTCTAACGGTTTATTAACTCTTGAACTATTTAACTCTTTAAAGGTTAACAGAGTTAACCGTTTAATTTTTCTCTTGACATAGATTAACATTTATGTTAAAATTAAACATTAAAATAAGTGAGGAAAACTGTGGAAAATAAAGATAAATTAAATTACAAATGGTTCTGGATTGCAGGGATAATTGGGTTTGTAATAGCCTTACTTCTTGTAACCATAGGCATTTGGAAAACTCTTGGACTTCTTGGCATTACAGTTGTGTTTTTCGGAATTGGTTTTGTAGTTGATATTTTTATTATAAAGAAGAGAGAAGAGAAAGACGAGTCATTACCGAAATTAGACGATGATGATTAGTATTGGAGATTAATATTACGGGGTGCCTTTTTGCTGAGAACTCTTTTTGAGTAACCCATTGAACTTGATCCGGGTAATTCCGGCGTTCAAGGAATTTATATTTTTATTTAAAAAGGCAGTCTCCAGACTGCTTTTTTTATGGAGGAAACATGAAGTTAGACGAGACCCTGATTACAAAAGCAATTACAGAAACTTATCATAAAAAAGTCCAGGATTCCATTAACCTTGATGTTGCAATTGTTGGTGGTGGTCCATCCGGTCTTACTGCACTTTATTACTTATCAAAGGCCGGATTAAATTCTGCATTATTTGAAAAGAAACTCAGCATCGGCGGTGGTATGTGGGGAGGTGGAATGGGTTATAATATAATTGTTGTCCAGAAAAAAGGTAAAGAAATACTCGATGAGTTTAAAATCAACTATTCTGAGTATCAAGATGGATATTATACCGCTGATGCAATTGAGTCAGTTGGAAAGTTAATCGCTGAATCAACAAGTGCCGGAGGGAAAATATTTAACTTATATTCAGTTGAGGATGTAGTACTAATTGAAAATAGAATCTCCGGAATCGTTGTCAATTGGTCACCTTTTGAAATGACCGGATTACACATTGACCCGATTGTTTTAAAATCGAAATTTGTAATTGAAGCAACAGGTCATCCTTGTGAAGTAGCAAATGTAGCTGTAAAGAAAGGTCGAATTAAATTAAATACTCCTGATGGTAAAGTTCAGGGAGAAAAGTCTATGTGGGCAGATGCAGGTGAAATCGCGATTGAAAAAAATACCGTTGAAATTTACCCTGGATTGTACGTTACCGGGATGGCAGCAAATGCAATCTTCGGAGATTATAGAATGGGACCTATATTTGGTGGTATGTTGTTATCAGGAAAAATTGCTGCAGAAAAAATAATTAAAGAATTGAGAAAATGAAATCGACAAAAACTCAGATTAAACAAATTCTTGATGCAAATTTAAATAGGGTATTAGAAGGAATTCGGGTACTTGAAGAGATTGCCAGGTTTATTTATAATGATAAACATCTAACTTTTTCATTTAAAGAATTACGGCATGAAATCACTGCAGAATTAAAGAACCTTCAACTAAAACCTAATCTTATTTTATCACGTGATACAGATTCTGACCCGATAAAATTTTTAAATTCCAAGGAAGAAACATTAAGAAAGGGATTATATTCCATTATTCTTTCAAATTCCGGACGTGTGAAAGAAGCTCTAAGAGTTTTAGAAGAATTTCTAAAGTTACTTAATATAAAATCTTCTCGAAAGATAAAATCAATTAGATTTAGATTTTATGATTTAGAAAAGGAATTAACTGAGAAATTCCCTGCTAAAAAAGAAATTCTTTCCACACCACAGCTCTACCCTATTCTCGATATTAATTTCTGTAAAAATATTGATAATACAATAAAAATTCTAAATAAAACTAAAATCAAACTTCTGCAATTGCGGGCTAAGAATATTTCGGATAAAATATTCTATAAAACTGCAAAAAAACTTAGGAGAAATTTGAACCGGGACACTATTTTTATTATTAATGATAGAGTGGATATCGCATTAGCAGTTGACGCAGATGGTGTTCATCTAGGTCAAGATGATCTTGATGTTAAAGTTGTTAGGAATTTAATTGGTGAAAGGAGTATTATTGGTGTTTCGGCTGAGAATTTTTCTCAGATTGGAAAAGCAGTTAAAGACGGAGCTGATTATATTGGATTTGGACCAATCTACCCCACCGAAACGAAACCTGATGCAAGTGATGTGAAATCATTGAGAAAATTAAAAGAAATCTCTAAAAGATCCCCTATCCCGATTGCACCAATAGGAGGCGTAAAACCTGAACATACCAATAATTTATTGAAGAATGGTGGAACACTAATCTCTGTAATCAGTTCAATTTTTGGGTCTGTTAACCCGGAAAATTCAATCAGAAAATTTAACAAAGAATTAATGAACTTTATAAAAATGAAAGGTGGTAAATAATGACTCAACTTGAACTCGCAAGGAAAAATGAAGTTACGAAGGAAATGGAATATGTTGCGAAAACAGAAGGAGTATCTGTTGAATTTTTAATCGAAGGTTTGAAAAATGGTTCAATTGTAATACCAAAGAATATCAAGCATGAAACCCTAACTCAACCAAAAGGAATTGGTCGGGGTTTGACAACAAAGGTAAATGCCAATATTGGAACATCCTCTGATAAAGCGGACATTGAGTTTGAATTGGAGAAATTAAATG
>DAOVMD010000061.1 GCA_030630935.1 Candidatus Mcinerneyibacteriota bacterium
GTATGCAGGGCAATAGGTGTAAATTTACTAAGACTTATCAGCTATATGAAAAATGATAAGGTACTTGAAAACCTGGCGCCCTTATATTTTTTATTTTTCACGAAATATCATCAATATCGTAGTAATTTACGAAAAATAATCTTGATGCTAAAAATAAATTTTCAAAATTTTGTTTTTTTACCTAAACTCGCTATCAAAACACTTTTTTGATACCTTGTTTTTGCAGGAAGGTCATTATTCATTGTTACTTTTTCATTGCAGAGCGAAGCGAAACTATTTATTTAATAAGTAAAACAGTATAAACAGAAATACCTTCTTCCTTCCCTTCAAAACCCAAGCCTTCGCTTGTAGTTGCCTTCAGATTAATTTTATGCTCATCGCAGACAAGGACTTTTGCAATATTTAATTTCATCCGGAGAAAGTACGATGTCAGCTTAGGTCTTTGACAAACAATCGTTGAATCTATATTAATTATTCCCTTATACCCTTCTGATTTACATAATGCAAAAGTTTTCTTCAATATCTCCAGACTTGATATTCCTTTATATTTAGGGTCAGTATCGGGAAAATGTATCCCTATATCTCCAAGACCGCAAGCGCCTAACAGAGCATCAGAAATTGAATGCAGAAGAACATCCGCATCAGAATGACCTAATAATCCCTTTTCAAAAGGAATCTTCTCACCACCCAATATCAATTCCCGGTCTTTTGAAAATTTATGAACATCCAAACCAAAACCTATCTTCATTATTTACTCCTTAATTTCATAACCCGAAAGAAAATTCCTGAATAAAACAAGATTCTTCTCTGAGTGATAACTTAAATATCTTTCACTTAAAACATCCAGCTCCCTCCTCGCTAAAGAGGTATACCTTAATGAAAGGATTTTTGAAAGTTTCGATTTTAAAATTTCTTTTATAAAATTAACTGAGCCTGGTGAGATCTTCTTATAATTAATCTCAAGGCTGGTACAGTTTTTACAGATTAAGCCGCCGGTTTGAATTGAAAAGAACCTATTTTTTTCGCTAAGGTCTTTTGAGCAATTACTACAAACTTTTAATTCCGGCATAAACCCAAGCCCCATTGAAACATGCCACAAAAACATATCCTTAAACAGGAAATAATCAATATCCTTTTCCTTCTCAAGAACTTGAAAATAATCTCTTATTAAAGAAAAAACTTTTACATTAGGATTCTGCTCCTGAAAAACTTTATCAAGGATATAAAGAAAATAATATGCTGCTGCAAATTTTTTAGGTTCACTTTTTATGTTGGGGTATCCGCTAAATAATTCTGCATCCTGAATATAGTAACTCTTTGAATATCCTTCACGGGAAATTAAAATCTTTACTAAATTTAATGCATTTAAAATTCCCGAATTTGAATTATAATGTAGGGAACCGCGTTTCGATATTAACGAAATTTTTCCTAATCTATCAGAAAAAACGAGGTATCTTCTATCAATCTCACCTAACGGTCGATTCAACAGCACTATCGCATTTATATATCCAAACATTAATGTTAGAGACTATCTAAACATATTGGGATTTTCAGCTGCAATAATACCAAAAACAACCCAAACAAGGAAGAAGATAAAAATTCCAACTGCGCTCAAGATTATACCCCAGGTGGACATTCCTCTGCCTTTTTCAGCATGCTCACCTGCATTAATCTTTGTCTTCTCAACAATCCCGAGAATTATCCCGATAATCCCTGTTAAAAACCCCATATAACAGCAAATTGTACAGCTTGCAATACCAACGATTAAAGTTGTAATTGCAAGACCGCTTGGCTTATCTTCAATGAGTGGATTAAATCCTGGTGGTGGAGCTGGGGGTGGGGGGGGGGGTGATGTAGTGTCTACCATTATTATACCTCCTATTAATTGTTTAACTATAAGTGAAATTATATCATATAATAAACAACTTTTCAAGTTATTTATTTCTGAATAAAAAGTATTACATACAATTGTTATTCATTTCAGTTGCACGATTTGTCAATTGACAAATCGTGCAACTGAAAACTATATTTTTTAATGATGAATTATATATGTGCAGTTATATAGTTTATTTTTTTTACCCAGCTTGACTTTTTAAGGATTTTATGCTAAGATTTAATTGGAAGGTGTTACAGATGAAAATGAGTAGATTGAAGTTTTCTGGAATATTAATTTTAATCATAATATTTTGTTTGCTTATTTTTGCAAGGTCTCAAATTAAATCTCATAAATTTGTCAAAGAAGAAAAAGAAGCCGCGGTTTATCTATATATTTTAGAACATGGTAATTATGAATGGACATTTTTAACAACCGGACTATGGCCCGGAGACTCTATGGAACCCTATTGGGGAACAGGAGCAAAGTATCCTCAACGATATAATGATATTCCGATTATGTGGATGGGTAAATTTTATATTTCTAATAGCACACATTATCATTATTACGGGGAGTTCTCCTGGGCTTGGGAAGGAGCATGTACCCTCAATGATCCCAACCCATGAATTATCATATTTGGATTCAATAAGTCAGAAGGATATCTTGACGGGGTGGTCGTGTGGAGATTCGAACAATCCTAATTCGTGTGGATATGATGGCCTAACTTTAGGGTGTACCTGGCGTACATTACAATGGAATACTGAAAAGTGGGATGAATTCATTCCAGCTATCTGGACTTTATTTAACTATGGAAATAAACCTGTTGAAGACTTCTATATCACCCTTCAGATGGATTGGGATATTCCGTATGCAGATTATGAAAATAATGCCGTTAAATACTATCCGGAAGTAAGGGGTTCAAGAATCTATAATTTAAACACTGATTTATCAGGCGGGATTATTTTCCTTAACGATGACCCTAAAAATATGAGAGCAACCAGTTGGGATGATGACATTTGGTTATCGGGTAACCCCATGGAGTATGAATGGTTCTGGACAAACATTGTCAGTTCTTATGAATTATCTACCCGAATCCAACCGGATGATTACCTGGTTTTCTGTACCTTTGGTCCCATCAGCCTTAATCCCGGAGAAAAATATGATTTCGTTTGGGCTTTTGTTTTTGGTGAGGATGAAGCTGATTGGCTTAAAAATGCCGAAACACTGCAAGTATTCGGGCAGGATCCTTATTACTTAATGCCGCCGGCTCCGCCGTCTATAGAACTCTCATCTCAAAATAACAAGGTAAAAATTCGTTGGACTCGAAACAGAGTCGAAGTAACAGAAGGAGAGTTTGATTATTCAAGTGAATCAAGTATTGATCCAATACGCCAGGAACCTGACTGGGATGGATATCGTATTTATCGAAATATGACAGGGATCGGAACGATAGAAGACGGGGGCTGGCATTTTGTTACTGAACTAAATTCCACTTATATATATGAGACCTGGGGAACTATACCATCTGATGAACTCAATCCCGAATTCTGGAAGCGGACTTATTGGGCTGAATTCACTGATAAAGGTCCGGGTTTATATACCGGCTTTAAATATTTCTACTCTGTTGTTGCTTATGATATTTCCAACTCAAAATCGTCACCTGAAGAAAATGCAAAAAGCATAATCGTAAGCGGGAATAATAAAGTTCCGACAAATTCTGTTCTAGTAATCCCTAATCCATATAAAGTATTTAATCATCCTGCTTTCAGTGAAGGTGTTATCTTTACTAACCTACCACCAATATGTACAATTAAAATATATACCCTCAATGGAGAACTTGTTAAGAAAATTAAACATGAAAACCAATCCGGGAACGAAAGATGGGACCTCAATAATGACAATGGTAAAAAAATCGCTTCCGGAATATACCTCTACACCATCGAATCAAGCCAGGGAATCCAAAAAGGAAAAATCGCAATAATAAAATAACTGCATCGCTACACTCTGCAATGAAAAAGGAACAATGAAGAATGAAGAATGATTTTGCATTAGAGAATACAATGCATTTATTTAGAGCAACTGGTGCATAAAGATTCAATTGAATGCAAAAGAATAATTTACAGGGAACTAAAGAGAACTAACGAGAACTTTTTTAAATATAAAAAATAATATTAAGAGACTCTGTGAACTGTAAGTCTTTAACAGAGATTGGAATCAAGGATTCCGAAAACATGATTATATGGGATAAAGAAAAGAATAGAAAAAATAAAATCCTGTTTATTCTTAAGCAAGTAGGTTATTACTTTAGCTGTTGTTCTATTCTTTTTAATAATCCCATTGTCATGTAATCTCTGTTTAAACTTTTCATCTTTCTTTTTTCAGCGTGTTCAGTGTGATCAGTGGTTATTTTTTATTTTATTTGTTTTTTTCTCTGCGTCCGGAGTTTACCCCGTTTTTTCGGGGCGGTAAAATATGTTTTGCATTCAATCATTTTTCTAATGTTATTATCTTCAATCATGGTCAAGGTCAAACTGACCTTGACTGAAGGTTAGCACTTTGGATAAGTATTATAATTAGCCAGAACAATGGGGTTTCACCCCCAGCAAATGCTTTAAATACTTATAAACAATGTAAATAAGTCCATTAAAAGTTTTTTTTAGTCTCCCAATACGATTCTCTATCCCCGATGCATCGGGGTAAACTCAATCTCCTCCCTTAGGTCGTCAATCTGCTGAAGAAAATTTTCTTTTGTTTTTTATTTCCTTTTTTGTTTAAAATAATATTTCTGTAATGACAAATATTGGATATTTAAATTCTTGTTTACAAGTCTTTTGTTTCAAAAGTTAAATTTTTCTTGACTTTTTATACATTTTCTGATAAAATTTGAGTTTAAACTATGGAGGAAGGATGAAAATATCAGATTGTCTTGTAAAGAAAGGAATAGAAGTTGATTTTAAGGCGACTGGAAAGAGTTCTGCAATTAGACGTTTATGTAAAATCCTGGCTGATTCTTCCAGGGTAATCGATTATAAGAAGATGATGAAGGATATTTTCATTAGAGAAGACATTGAATCTACTGGAATTGGAGAATTTATTGCACTGCCACATGCAAGGACAGATGCGGTATCTAAGCCATTAATCGCAATTGCAATTTCAAAAAAGGGAATAGAATTTGATTCTCTTGATTCCAGGCCAGTAAAGATTATTTTCATGATTGTTGTCCCTATAAAACAGTCAAAGCAATTATTAAAACTTCTCGCTAAGGTAACACAATTTCTTAAAAAGCCCAATACCAAACAAGAACTCCTGGCAGCCGAGTCACCAGGTGAAATTATAAAAATCCTCAAGAAAGAATAAAGTATGAACAGATATAAGTTCTTATTTCTCATTTCCATTTTATTAATAATCTTTTCCGGTGTGGAAGCATTTGATTATACCGGTGAAAACTTTGAATATACTGAATTTAATAATTATTACTTTAATAGTGTTGGTCCATTAGAGATTCGAGTAATAAAATTAAATTCTTCGTCAAGTTTAGTTGAAGTCGGTTTAGCAAAGGGAGTAAATTTAAAGCGTTCATCAATATTATTAAAGCAAACAAAAGGAACTGCTTGTGTAAATGCAAATTACTTTGATCCTAATTCCGGGAGAATATTAGGGGTTTACGGAGTAAGAAACAAGATTATTTCTGAACCTGTAAACGGAGTTCCAGCAAGACCGGTCCTGGTAATTTATAATGACGGAACTGCCAGAATAATTAAAATCGATAAAAACAATATCAAAGATTTAACTAATTTCAAAATTGCAATTGGCGGGGGACCGACCATATTGAGATCGGGAAGAGTCTTTAAAAAATTCAGGTCAGAAAAGTTTATTAATAAAAGGAATCCATTAACTGCGGTTGGGGTTGACATTGACGGTAACCTTTACTTCATAACAGTCGATGGAAGACAGCGTTCAACAAGTATCGGGTTAAAATATAATGAGCTTGCAGAATTTTTAAATGAACAGTTTGATATTATTGACGCAATGTGTTTTGATGGTGGGGGCTCTACAACCATGGTCCTTGACGACCCATACACCACTCAATATGACCCTGAGATAATGAACCAGCCATCGGATAGAAAAGAAAGAAAAGTCGCCAGCATTATTTATTTTAAAATTAAAAAGCAAAATTTAAAGATATCTTTCGATAGCGAGTCAATCTCCGGAATATTCTATCAACAATTCAAGAAGAAATACAGTAAAGTTTATAACAAGAATAAAATTGCAATCGGAAGGACAACATTCTCATCCTTAAATTATACCGATAAAAAAAGAGTTGTAGTTCTAACAATTCCCCCGGGGGACTTACCTAAGCTCACGAGTTTTAAGCACAGAGAAGACCTGATGTTTTTAATTTTTATAAAGACTGAACGAAAATTGGAAAAAGAGACCTATCTGTTTAATCCCAAAACAAATAAATACCATACTGTTTCTAATTGTAGTTATAATCCAAAAATAAATATTCCCGGGAAAGTTCTCTTAAATTGGAGAAATGTTGTTGATCAAAACCCATCTGCCCTGATTAAACAAGGAAATTTTTATATTTTTAATGGTGATATTTCACGTTCGTTAAATAATCTTGAATTTACTTTTTTCCTAATTAATACAATTATTAATAATTTTAAGGAGGTGGCTTAATATGCCAGAAATTCGAAAAGACCCGATAACCCAAGCATGGATAATTATTGCTACGGAAAGAGCAAAGCGTCCTGATGACTTTAAGACTGATGCTAAACCTGAGGAGCCTAAGAATTGCCCATTCTGTGAAGGAAACGAAAACCTTACCCCCCCTGAGATTTTCTCATATCGCAAGGAGGGTTCAGGTAAAGATAATAAAGGCTGGTGGATTAGGGGATTCCCTAATGCTACCCCGGTATTGAGGATTGAAGGAGATATCGGCAGTAGAGGTTTTGGATTATTTGATTATATGAATGGAATTGGAGCTCATGAAATAATAGTTGAAACTCCAAATCATAATGACACCTTTGCAACAATGACTACAAACCAAATTGAGAAGATATTTTGGGGATATCGAGACAGGATAATTGACCTGAAAAAAGATACAAGGTTCAGATATGTTCTTGTCTTTAAGAATCAGGGACCATTGTCGGGAACTTCAAATTTAACACATCCGTTTTCGCAGATAATTGCATTACCAGTCACACCAAAAAAGATAAAAGAAGAGCTCGACGGAGCAAGGCTTCATTATCAATTAAAAGAAAGATGTATATTCTGTGATATAATTAATCAGGAGTTAATGACAAAAAGCAGGGTAATTGTAGAAAATGATAAAGTAATCGCAATCATGCCGTATGCCCCTAGGTTCCCATTTGAAACCTGGATTCTTCCAAAACAGCATTGTGACGATTTCACGATGGTTGGGAAACAAGAGATTATGGCATTAGCTGATGTCACAAAAAGGTTCTTTGCAAAACTTTATAAAGTTCTT
Source organism: Candidatus Mcinerneyibacteriota bacterium (assembly GCA_030630935.1). Lineage (GTDB taxonomy): Bacteria > AUK180 > AUK180 > JAQVHJ01 > JAQVHJ01 > DAOVMD01. Next base: position 7,368 of record DAOVMD010000061.1, read on the forward strand.
GGGAATCCATCATTTAACGTTATCCTTCATGACGCTCCCAATAAGATTCCACAACAGGGTTACTGGCAAACAATTAAGTACGATTTCCACTGGCACTTTGAAGTAATTCCAAGGATCACAAAAGTTGCAGGATTTGAATGGGGGACAGGATTTTATATCAACCCAATGCCACCTGAAGTTGCAGCAGAAGCATTAAGGAATGCATAGATGAAAGAAAAGATTCTCGAGTTAATAAAAAAATTCAAGAACAAAAAAATTGCAATCATAGGTGACTTGATTCTTGATAAATATGTCTGGGGTAAAGTAGATAGAGTCTCTCCTGAAGCTCCGGTTCCTGTAATTGATGTTAGTAAAGACGAATACAAGATTGGAGCTGCCGGGAATGTTGCATTGAATATTGCAGCTCTCGGCGGGAAGCCTTACCTCTTCAGTGTAATCGGGAATGATGGTTTTGGCAGAATGGTGAAGGATTTACTAAAAAAGAAAAACATAAATGCGGCAGGGCTTGTTGTCGATCATACAAGACAGACTACTTTAAAGATCCGAATTATTGCCCAGTCTCAGCAGGTCGTCAGGATAGATTATGAAGACAGGCATGTAATCCCACATCAAGTCCATAAATCAATCATTAATAAACTTAAGAAAATAAAACCCGATGCAATTATTGTTGAGGATTATAATAAAGGGCTTTTAACTCGAAAACTTATCTCGGACATTGGAAAATTTGCAAGGAAAATTAAAATATTATCTATTGCTGATCCGCATCCGACAAGGGACTTATTATTTTATAAAGGTGTGGATTCAATAACTCCGAATAAAAAAGAAGCATATAAATTATTAAATGCAAAATATAACCTTCCTATAAATAAGATTGGAAAAAAGATTCTTGAAGAACTTAATATCAAATTTTCTCTAATCACATTAGGTGAAGACGGAGTAAAAGTATTCCGGAAGAATTCAATAAAGCACATTCCAACACATGCGAAAGAGATCTTTGATGTCACCGGAGCAGGTGATACTGTTATCAGTATCTATGCTCTTGCTCTTGCCTCAGGATCTGAGCCCGAGATTGCAGCGTTCATCGCAAATGTCGGTGCTGGTGTAGTCGTAACAGAGATCGGCGCCGGAACTATAACTATGAATGAGTTAATCGAAGAAATAAATCAATATGAAAAAATTATTTAGTTTAAAAAAACTTCTTGAAATTCTAAGAACGGAAAAGAAAAAAGGGAAAAAGATAGTATTCACAAACGGCTGTTTTGACATTATTCATATCGGACATATTAGGTATTTAAAAAAAGCAAGGGCACTTGGTGACTTACTGGTACTTGGTTTAAATACTGATTCATCAGTAAAAATCCTGAAAGGAAAAGACAGACCTATCATGAGTGAAAAGGAACGGGCGGAGATTCTCGGTTCTTTTGAGATGATAGATTATATTGTTCTATTTAATGAAGAGACCCCGATAAAATTAATCATTAAAATTAAACCTGATATCCTTGTAAAAGGTGCTGATTATAAAGGGAAGGAAGTTGTTGGAACCGATGTCGTCAAAAAATTTGGAGGCAAAGTTAAGTTAATTAAATTTGAAAAAGGTAAAAGCACTTCTGCATTAATTAAAAAAATAAAGAAGTTAAAATGAAGATAATAGGCGTAATCCCGGCAAGGTTTGCATCAAGTCGTTTTCCGGGAAAACCAATTGAGAAAATCCTTGGGAAACCCATGATTCAATGGGTTTATGAAGGAGCAAAACAATCCAAACTCCTGAATAAGATAATTGTTGCAACTGATAATGATAAAATCTATAACACCGTTAAGGATTTTGGCGGAGAAGTTAAACTAACATCTCCTGAAGCGCCATCCGGGTCAGATAGAATCGCTGAAGCAATTAAAGATGAACCGTATGATATTGTCGTGAATATCCAAGGTGATGAACCGTTAATTAACGGAGAAGTTATTGATACCGCAATAAAGGCTCTTACCGAACACCCGGATGCGGTAGTCGGGACATTATATAAAAAAATAGAAGATGCAGATGAATTTGAAGACCCGAATGTTGTAAAGGTAGTCTTTGATAAAAATGGCTATGCTATTTATTTCTCCAGGAGTAAAATCCCCTCAAAAGGAAACCTGTATAAACATATCGGGATATATGTTTATAAATATGATTTTTTAATGAAGTTCTTGACTCTGGATAGAACTGCTCTCGAAATCTCTGAGAAACTTGAACAGCTTAGAATTATCGAGAACGGTTTCAAAATCGGAGTCGAAGAAATCACAAAAAAACTTTATAGTGTGGATACAAAAGCTGATCTTTTAAAAGTTGAAAAATACTTAAAGGAAATTTCAAATGAAAAAAGTTAAAGAAATTCAGATCACAGAACAAATTTCGATTGGTGGAGAGAATAAACCCTTTGTTCTCTTTGCTGGACCATGTATAATTGAAAATGACGAAATGATTTTTGACATTGCAAAGGAGTTAAAAGAAATAACCCGGGATTTAAAATTGCAATTTATATTCAAAACGTCTTTTGATAAAGCAAACCGATCATCAATTGATTCATTCCGTGGACCAGGTCTTGAGAAAGGTCTGGAATTATTAAAAAAAGTAAAGGCCGACCTTGAAATTCCATTATTAATCGATATACATTTACCTGAACAAGCGGACCCCGTAGCAGAAGTTGCAGCTATCTTACAGATCCCTGCATTTCTATGCAGGCAGACGGATCTGGTTACTGCAGCAGCAAAGACCGGAAAACCTGTGAATGTGAAAAAGGGTCAGTTCCTCGCACCATGGGACATGAAAAATATAATAGATAAGATTAAAAAAACCGGAAACGAAAAAATTATAATGACAGAAAGGGGTTCTTCATTTGGTTATAATAACCTTGTCGTTGATATGCGTGGAATTCCGATCATGCGTGAGATGGGATACCCGGTTATATTTGATGCAACTCACTCGGCTCAACTCCCCGGAGGAGCAGGAACATCAACCGGCGGAATGCGTGACTCAATCCCGTTTATGGCACGAGCTGCAGTTGCAGCAGGGATTGACGGTTTATTCATGGAAGTTCATCCTGAACCGGAAAAGGGACTCTCTGATGCAAGCAACATGTACCCATTATATAAATTAAAATACCTTTTGGAAGAACTTATCAAAATAGATCAAATTGTAAAAAGTTAAATCTTTACAGTGATTTAAACAAGACTTGTAAAGGTAAATTTAAAAACGACTGATTGTCATTGCGAGGGAGTGAAACGACTGTGGCAATCTCGCTTTAAAGAAAAAACAAAAGAAAGATTTTGAACAAGGATGGACGGGATGAAAAACAAAAAAATGTATTCATTCGAAATCCAAAGAATTGTATCCCAAACAAAGTAGGGGCGACCGGGCGGGCGCCCTGACCATAAGAAATAAAACACCCATTCGATAAAAAAAGATAAAACAAAAGGAGAAAAGAAAAACAAAAATTAAAAAA
>DAOVMD010000280.1 GCA_030630935.1 Candidatus Mcinerneyibacteriota bacterium
ACGGAAGTCATCCCGACGCGTCGGGACAATGACAAAAAATAGGTTTTTAATTTTCAGGAGCGAGATATGAAGAAGGAAATTTTAATTTCGGTTTATGTAGGGATTTTATCAGCATTGTTTTTACTTGTATCGTTTCTGTTATATTTGATTGGGGGTAAGAACCAATTTTTATTGGGAAAGAAATTAAAGATTGGAGCGGTTATTATTACATTGACTGCTTTAGTAGGTTGTTCCGGGGTAAGTGAACCCGTCAGAACATGTTATAAGGTAGTTGCCCAGGATCATGTCACAGTAAGTTTCACGTATAATGACCAGGATTTAATTGAGTTGAAAAAGGGGACGACAGATATCATCTTAAATGGTCAGATAATGCGGAGAACACTGGAGACATTCTCATTCTTGGTATTTGACCAAGAAGATAAAGAAGTTTTAAATGGAGAGATCAAACCGTCTGATGGTCAGTTCGATGAGGAGACTGAAGATTTTATAATAAAACTTCCTAAAGATTTGAAAACAGGTCGATATACATTAAAGTTATTCAGGGTTTCATTAAATGATCTTGATAAGAATCAGATTGACAATCCATCTAATCAAATGGAATTTTTTATTATAGCGAGTTTAATCGAGAGTCCGATTCCAGATGAAAAGTTAACCCCGAGATCAGTGCATAGATGTTACTCTATAGTCATGCCAATGCCCCATTTTACAATTTCAAAAGTTGATCCTTCAAAGATGTATATGGAGTTTGATCTTAAAAAGAATAATATTATTAAAGGTGAGATCCGTGATGTCAGGGGTACAGAGTTCTCGTTCAGGATTGAGGATAAGGATAGGAAGCTTGTTCAAGCAGAGGATATTAAACCACTGGACAAGGAATGGAACGATAAACAGACAGAAGATTATCAGATTGAACTTGATAAGAAATTGAAACCGGGTCAGTATATAATTTACATGTTTGCAGTCCCAAAAAGCAAACAGGAGAAGAACCTCTCTCATTTCCTGAATAGCTTTTATTTGAAGGTTATTAAGTAGTTGTAGTTTTATGCATCACGAACAAGCGCGTGATGCACTCCATAGATTATACTCCATAGAAGCAGGAGAGAAAAGTGAAGAAAGAGATTTTAATCTCGATTTATATTGGAATTTTATCAGGTTTATTTTTCCTGGTTTCTTTTCTTCTGTATTTAACCAAAGGTAAGAACTCAAATTTTCTTGATCAGAAGCTCAAACTGGGTGCTTTGATTATTGCTATGACTGTAACGATTAGCTGTGCCCCACGGCACACCCCTTGTTATGAACCAGTTGTAATTAATGATTTTCTGATTACATCTGATTATCGGGTTCATATAGAAAATAGTCACAATAGACTTCCAATTGTAGAAGCAGAGAAAAAAGTGATTTCCGGGTGTATTTCAGATCGTTATGGGTACGAGTTTTCTTATATTCTTTATGATTGGAATGCAAAGATAATTCAATCTGGTGATTTAAAATCATCTGATGGTAAGTTTGATGAAACTATTGAAGGATTCGAAATTAAATTAAAGAAAAAGTTAATAACAGGAGCCTATTCAATTAACTTCTACACGGTTTCAGAGAAGGATCGAAAGGTTGAGACTAAACCGTACAAGATTTTGGAGATTATCGTTATAACATCAAGAAGATAACCTTCATCATTTCCTGAATAGCTTTTATTTGAAGGTTATTAAGTAGTTGCAGTTTTAATATAAGATTGCCGCACTTTGCTTTAGCGCGTGGCTGGAGTGGAACGGAAGTCATCCCGACGTGTCGGGACAATGACAAAAAATAGATTTTAAATTTTCAGGTGTAAAATGAAGAGAGATATTTGGATCATGATTCAGTTAGGAGTTTTATTTTTGGTGTTTGGAGTGATTTCCCTTTTGATTTATTTCACGAGCGGACGTAACCGCAGGTTACTAATTCAAAAACTGAGGATAGGTGCAATAATAGTTTCGTTAACTGCTGTTATCATGGGTGGATGCACTTCAATTAATCCACCGCCAAAGTGTTATGTTCCTGTTATAACTGAAGATCCTACTATAATTCTTGATTCAAATCCCTGGAAGATTACAGAGAAGTTAACCGTTTCGAGTGATAGAATTATTAATGGTGAAATCCCGCATTCTATGAAGAAGAAATATTCATATCGAATTTTAAATTTTCGGGAATTGATAGTTCAGGAAGGAGAGATAAAAGGGTCGAATACCCAGGTAGCTTCTTTATCCATTCCGTTTCAAATTAAACTGGATGAGAACTTGAAGCCCGGATTATATTTCATATATTTTTATGATTGTGATTTGGAAAAGATTGGTTCGGAAAATTATATTAGAAGTTATGTCTTTGAAATTGAAGAAAAATAAAAGGAGAGACCTATGCAAAAGGAGATATTTATACCGATTTATTTGATTTTCCTTTCTATCATTTTTATTACGGTTTCGTTCCTTCTATATTTAACCGGAGGTAAGAACTCGAAGTTATTGGCAAGGAAACTTAAAATTGGAGCTATGATTATAACTCTATCAGCAGTGATAGGTTGTTCCGGTTCAAACACTCCTGAGCCTGTTATGAAAACATGTTATAAACCCGCACGACTGGATTTTTTCACAATTACGCAGGAACATTGGAAGGAAGGTGGAATCATTGTAGATGACGAGACTGATTTAATATTAAATTGCATACTTGACCAGAGAAGTAGTAAGGAATTTTCGTTTAGATTACTTGATCCCGATAAGAAAGTTATTGCAAGCGGGAATCTCGAAGCGGACGATGGAAAATTTGACGAGAACTCTGAAGATGTAAAGGTGAAGTTTAATAAGGATATTCCAAAAGGAGATTACTCCATTCAGTTTTTTGCATGTTCTGTAGATAAAATTAGTGATGGTTTACCCAATTCAACTTCAAATTATAATATTACAATAAAATAGTGTAGAGGACTAATGAACAAAGAGATTTATATTCCGATTTATTTATTTATTCTTTCAATCGTCTTTATTACGGTTTCTTTTTTCCTGTATTTAACCGGTGGTAAGAACTCGAAGTTATTAGCGAAGAAATTAAAGATAGGGGCATTAATAATAACAATGACAACGCTAATTAATTGTAGTCATATACAAGTAGATCATGAACGCAAACCAACATGTTACCTGCCACCCCTTACAAATCATATTCAGATATCTACCGAACATTCTTATAAGGGTGATGTGATTGTTGAGATTGATAAAGATAATATAGTTGAGTGTTCAGTAATAAATCCAAGAAGTGAGAAATTTTCATTTCGAATTTTTGATAAGAATAATAATTTAGTTCAGAAAGGCGACATCGAAGCTGATGACGGTAAATTTGACGAAACGACAGAAACTTTCAAAATAGAAGTGAAAAAAGATCTACCCAAAGGTTTTTATAAAATTTATTTTTATCCATTAGAGTTGCATGAAATTAAGGATAGTCAAGAAATGGATTGTTGTTTTTATAATCTTATAATACAATAAGCCATGAAAACAAAATTATCTTATATCATTTTTGAAGTCACATCAGTTTGTAATCTCAGGTGCCGTTATTGTTATAATCCCTGGAAACGTCCGGGTGAGCAGGATCAGCATGATAATTCGTATAAGCAAGCCAAGAAAACCTTGAAAAGGATATTCAAACTTGCTGATATCAATCATGTTACCATGACCGGTGGTGAGCCGTTCATGGCAGAGAGATTCTTAGAACTTGTTTTATTCTGCCGAATGCAGAAGAAAGGAGTTACAATTATCAGTAACGGAACAGTTGCTTCGAATGATGATTATCAGAATTTAATTGATTTGGGCGTTGATTTATTTGAGTTTCCCTTTCATTCAATTGAACCAGAGATTCATGATTACCTGACACAGGTTCCAGGGTCTCATGCAAAGGTCATGAATTCGTTCAAATATGTGACAGAACATAAAGGTCTTGTTGTTCCTGCAATTGTGATTACAGGTGTGAACTATAAGAATGTAGGTGAGCGGATTAGATTTATGAAGAAGGAGTTCGGGATAAACTCCATGATGCTGAACAGATTCAATATCGGCGGCACAGGTATTAAAGAGATTGAAAATATTAAGATTACAAATGAACAATTAAGCGAAGCATTCAAGGAAGCGGAAGCAGCTGCAAAAGAACTGCAATTAACTGTTACATCTAATGTCTGCACCCCGTTCTGTGTCCTTAACCCGAAGGATTATCCGCATATCCCGATGTCATCATGCTCTTCATCCGTGGTTAATATGCCCCTGACTCTCGATATAAATGGGGATATGAGATTATGTAATCATTCACCTGTCGTAGTCGGGAATATATATAAAGATAAACTTGAAGATATGTTCAAATCAGATTATGTAAAAACCTGGAAGACTACAATTCCGGAATACTGCAAGGGATGTGAACTATTCCCTGAATGCCTTGGGGGATGCAGGGCGGCCTCAGAACAAGTTGGAAAGAGCATCCTTGACGTCGATCCGGTGGTGCATAATTAAGAGTTAAATAGTTTAAGTGTTATTATAAAGATATGCTTTGCATATGTTCAAATGTGCGTATGTTTGGATAGTTAAATAGTTCAAGTGTTATTATAAAGATATGCTTTGCATATATTCAAGTGTGCGTATGTTTGGATAGTTTAATTGTTCAAGTGTTATAAATGCATGCTTCGCATGCGTTCAAATGTTAACAATGGCTTTGATAGTTAAATAGTTCAAGTGTTATAAAAGCATGCTTCGCATGCGTTCAAGAGTTAACAATGGCTTTGATAGTTAAATAGTTCAAGTGTTATAAATGCATGCTTCGCATG
>DAOVMD010000306.1 GCA_030630935.1 Candidatus Mcinerneyibacteriota bacterium
ATTGCTATTAAAATAAAAATTGGTATTTGATTCTGGAAATAAATCATATCATCTAAACTCGATATTTATATTTAAAGTTTTAAAAAATATTTTCCTTGATTTTGAACTGCTGTTCCAACCCTGAAATGCTCTTTTTATATCTTTCAAGTGTTCCTCCGCTTTTATACGGCCCTTTTCAACAATATTATCAAAGTCAGAGAAATCGAACCAGGTAAACTCTTTAATTTCAGGTTCAAGCAGGAAATCCGCGAAATTCTCTTTATAAAGTTCAATCTCCTTTGCTCTCAAGTACATTGTATATTCAAGGAGTTCATATCCATTTTTAAAATCCTTCTTCTCCCTGAAGCTGCTTGCTGAAACAGCCATTATTCTATCTGACCCTGCCAGGTATGCAATATCAACTGCTACATTACTCATCACACCACCATCAACAAAAATTCCACCATCAATTTCAACAGGTAAAAATATTCCTGGAATGGATGCACTTGCAATAACAGAATTCATCAGATCGCCTTTCGTAAATGCTACAATCTTTGCTTCATCCAATTGAGTGGCAACCGCGATGTATTTAATTTTCAGATCACTGAAAGTCTTGTTTTCAAGTTCTTGTTTCAGTTCATCCCTCAAGATATCTTCCTGAAAAAATGAAATCTTATCAAGACCAAGCCGTGAAGTTGCAAGAAAAGTTCGAACACCTTTGATGCCTTTTTTTAAACGTGCCATGGCATCCTTCTTCTCTTCTTTCTTGAATGACTCTTCAATATCAACAAGCCCCTGCTTCTCAGTTAAATTCTTCACAACATCTTTTACTTTTTTAATATCTGCATATAATGCATAGTATGCCCCAATAATTGCCCCCATACTTGTTCCAACAATTAAATCAGGGATTAGATTATTTTTTTCAAGAACTTCCAAAACACCCAGGTGACATAGACCCCGTGCTCCACCACCGCCTAATACAAGAGTCTTAACTGACTTTTTAAATAACCCCATTCATGACTCCTCTAATCAAATTTAATTTGTTTACAAAGTTCTTTAAATTTACAATCCTCACAATGTGAGAGATTCATTTTCAGGTCCTGATTATTCAATGACTTAATCCGTGAAATCGAATTCTCTACTTTTTCAAGCTCCAACTTCAGGTCAGTTGAAGATAATTCTTTATATACTTCTGGAAATAAAAAATAAACTCCTGATTTCTTCGGGTACTCACCAAAGACCTGGTTAACAGCTTCTGAATAAATCGCAAGTTGTAATTTATATTCATTAAAAATTTCATCGGTTTTATTTTGACTTAAGATGTTGGTCTTATAATCAATTACCCAAAAACCATCTAATTTCTTAGAATAAAATAAGATGTCTATCTTACCATAAATAATTGCATCGCGAAAATTAAAACTAAACGGTACTTCTCTAAATACCTTATCGCTTAACTTTATATCCTGCCAAATATCACCACTTAAAAAATTGAATATATTAGATGAGAACTTATCAAGGAATTTTTTCTCAAAATCATGTTTTTGAAGTAAGCTATGAATCTCATTCTTTGTGAAATCTCTGAATTCTATTTGTTTAAATAACTCATGAATCTGTATCCCCATTAAACTGTTATCCAGCTTCTCCTCCAGGTTAAATGGTTTTACCCTCTTAATAACACTGAGAAAGTACTTCTTCTCACACTGATTAAAAAGCATCAATTTACTCGGGGTCAATTCCAAACTGAAATCGTTTTCTGAAATTTTATAGTGAAAATCAAACACCATTTTATTTATTTCATTGATCTTTTCACGCGGGATATTTTCTAATTTCGCTTTCTTCTTAATGAATGAATTTACTTTATCAGCTGGAGTATTTACTATTTCCCTCCATCTATATGCCTTTCTTGATGGTATCCAAAAAGTAGGTTCCGTTAATGTAGTAATTATTAAATCTTCTTTCAAGAAATCTTGATTAAAATCGTCAGATTGAATATAATCATACAGCCATTTCATCCATGTCCCTTCCCCGGTATCTGCCCTGCCTGAGATTATAAGGTGTTCACGGGCTCTGGTACATGCAACATAAAATAATCTTTTCTTTTCTTCTGTAAATTTCGTTATTAATTTCTCATCTAATAATGCAATTTTATACGACTCCTTCTCTATAGTATCCGATAGGTAATTATAAGGTTTTACAACAAACCCCATTTCATAATCAAAATCAAATATTTCAATAGTCTGCTTTTTAAATTTTCTACCGCAATCTGCAACTATTACAACTGGAAATTCTAAACCCTTTGCCTGGTGAACTGTCATTACCCTGACAACATTACTCTTCTCAGCAGTTATTTGAGCTTCACTCTGACGAACTTCTGAAACCGTAAGTTGATTAATATTACCAATAAATTCAGCAAATGAAGCACTATTCTCTATCTCAAATACCAGGGCAAGTTCTTTAAACTTCACAATATTTGCATAAGCTCTGGAAGCAGTCAAACCGGTCAGCAAATATTTTTCATATCCGGTTATATTAATTATTAAATCGATATAATCTGTTAAACTTAAGTCACCTAAACTTTTTCGTAATTTGGAAAATTTATCAAGGAAATCTTTAATCTTCACTTTATCTTCAACCGGAATGTTTTTATTATCTTCAACCAGTTGTAATTGTTCAAATAAATAATAAACATGATCTTCCGATTTGACTTTTGATTTATTAGTTCTACTGCCAAAATTAAGGCCGCTTAAATAAAAAAGAGTATCCATACTAATATTAACAAAATATGATCTTAAAATTTTAAGGAGAGTGAAGTTATCTAAAGGATTTAATAAAATATTACAGTAATTTAATAAGTCCTTGATTTCATCCCGGAAGAAATAACCCCAGCCACTCACAATATAATATGGAATATCCTGACTCTTCAAGGCATTTTCATAAATATAATAACCTGTGAAAACAGGTAATAAAATTGCGATATCTCCATACTCAACGGCACGTTTAGATTTCAATTTCTTATCAAATATTTTGAACTTTTTATGTTCCACGATATCTTTTATTCTATCCATAATAGCAGCTGCAGCAGTCTCTCTCGATTCCTCGGCTAATAAACCGGACGTTGTAATAATCTCAAGTGATGGTGTTTTTTTTGGTGAATAATCAAATATACTCTTAAGCTCTTCATATTCCAGCTCCTTAGAATCATTCCAGAGAGTGGAAAAGAAACCATTGATAAATTCTATGATTGGTTTCCGGGACCTGAAACTTTCATCCAGCACAATCAATTCCTCATCGGGTTTATTGTCCTTCTTAATCTTTCTGTGGAGTTCTCTGAATCCGGCAATATCTGCATCTCTAAAAGCATAAATACTCTGCTTAATATCCCCTACATAAAAACCACCGGTGGAATTACTGAATAAATATGAAATTATTTCCATCTGTAATTTATTCGTATCCTGTAATTCATCAACCATTATATGTTTATACCTATTGATGATTGATTCTCTGATCTCAGGTTGAGCCTTGAGTAATTGCTGAACCTTTAAAAGTAAATCCTGAAAATCAAGCAAGCCTCTTCTTTGCTTTTCAATTTCATAAGATTTATGAAACCGCTGCAGGAGATTTAAAAACATTGGAATATATTCTTCCGCACCAAAATAATCAATAAATATTAAATATAGTTCCTTATATAAATCTTTTATTGGAAATAATTCCAGGTGAAATTTCTGCTTCCCCTGTTTTCGAATTATTGAGAAAACCTTATATATCTCCGTTATACATTCAAGGTCCGGGATATCTACTTTTTTAAAATACTCTTCATTTAGTATATTCATGTTATATAAATATTTCTCAATTGCAGCGCTGGTTTTCGCACCACCCCAGTTATGAATATAATCAGAGACTCTTCTTTTAAACTCTGTAAATATCTCCTTAATTAATTTTTCATCAGGGACAAGTGATTCAATATCTTTCAGGTCTATCCCTGAAGTTCTAAGTTTTTCATATACAGAAATTATTGAGTTCTTTAATGAATCGCGCTTTGAGGTTGGATATGATTTTAAGATTATCTTCTTTAGCTTTGGCGACGACGCCGATGGCATCCTTTTCCAATTTCTTAGCGACTGCTCGCGCCATGGAAATAATTCGTTCTCGCCAGTTATACCGGGAAGAGAGAGCCTTTATAGTAGCTATACTTAGGTCGAACTGATCAGCTACCTTTTGAAGTGATCGATCGTGATCAAGGCTCCAGTAGAATATGAACGCTTCATGGTTGCGGAGCGATTCGGGCGGGACTGCTTTTGGCTTGGAAGCCTTACTCGCCACTTAGGATGTCCTCAATGGAACCTCCAGCATCGATTGCGTCGGCCAACTTTCGGATGAATGTTACCGTCTCTATCAGGCTTGTTGCCTTTTCTGCTGAGGTGGTATCGATATCATCTAGGATGGCC
>DAOVMD010000423.1 GCA_030630935.1 Candidatus Mcinerneyibacteriota bacterium
ATAGTCTTGAGTAAAATCTGACCTTTCTCCATAATATTTTCAAGGTGCGCTCTTTTCCATTCAGAACACTCCACTTGTTTCCGTAGCTTAGTAATGGTCTTCTCAAGCTTTTCAATTTTTTTCTTTACATTACTCACGGATTAATCCTTTTCTCCAAGTAAGAGGGTAATAAACGTTGAATTATGGAAGTTCGTAACTTTACATGAATGACATGATCCTATCTCACCGTATGTATAAAATCCACTGACAGGAATATCATTCTTTATCACATCCTTCACCAGGTTGAATTCTTCTTTTGTTCTTGTTCCTAATAACGACTTCCGTGCACTGCACGAGAAAATAACTGCTGCCTTAGGGTTTTTCCCAGGATAATTCTTCAGAGCACTCTCGACTGAATCCTTTGCAGCAGATATAATATTGTCCCTGGTACCTTCTGCAAATTGAATAAATGCGTTCTTGGGAATATCCGCAGAGTATGTTATGCTTTTATTCTCTTTATTAAAAAAAATAGGGGATCTGATATAGAAATTTTTATTTGTTCTCTTATTAAACACTGCAATGGGGTACTCCCCGAATAGTGTTGAGCCAGCCCCAAAATAATGCATATAATAATCAAGTGCAGGTTTGTTATCAACTTCAAATATTACATTATCCTTAACTTTAGTAACTCTTCTCTTCTTCCCGATCGGTTTCCACCCACTTGATATACCAGCAGAGAAAAGGATCGGTCCTGAGAATAAGAGTACGGGAATTGAATCGGTATAAATTTCATCATTATAAAATTGAAGAGTCTTCTTCATCCTATATTGATCTCCGGCAGTCCCTCCAAAGATAGGGAATTCATTTCCCAGTTCATGTTTTAAACCTTTTAAAATCTTAACTCCGGATACAGTTAGACTCTCCGGTACTGTTATACAAAGTGTCGGTTTTTTCTTTCTCAATTTTTTTTTGGCTGTACTTACTGCGTCTTTAGCTGCATTTTTTATGCTCTTTGATAGGTCCCTTCCTAAACCGGCTTTAATAGAGATGGAATCGGAATAGAACAAGATTAAAGTAACCGAGTCTTCTTTAAATCCCAGGATGGATGATATCTCACCATCGGTTGTACACCCGATTAATTCTAAACCAGGAAATTTCCTCCGGATAGATTTCAACATGACAACATGTTCATAGTCAATCGACGAGAATAAAAGACCTGCATTAGGTTTTAATTTACCAAGATCCTTTTTACACTGTGTCAGGATTTCAATAATAGCGTCCCTTGAATCAACATCATCACTGTGCCCGATTACTATTTTTAACATATAACTCGATTTTTTCCGTTTAAAATTAATGTTTATTCTTGATCAATGTAAAAATATTCCAGTCATCTTCGCGTTCATAAATTACATTATCCATAATATTCTTAATCATGAATATTCCAAGTCCTCCGATTGTTCTATCTTCGATTGGGAGATCAACATCCGGTTCCGGGAGTGATAATGGATCGAATGGGATACCCTGGTCTTCAAGTATAATAGCGAATTTATCACCGGTATCTTCACAGATAACTGAAACTTTACCGTCACTGTCAGGATACGCATAATTTATTATATTAATTATGCCTTCCTCTGCCGCAACAATGACTTGAGTAGCATCTTTTTTCGATAATCCGGACTTGATAGCGTTTTCACGGACAAAATCAAGGAGCTTCCCTAAATTTTCCATCTTAGCAGGTAAGATAATTTTTGCCATAGTTTATTCCTAAGGAAGAGAATCTTCCGGTATTTTATTATTCTTCAAATGAATCCTGGATAATCATGAAATTATCCAAACCGCTCATCTTAATTATCTCTAAGACCGTATCCTGGGGTTGGATAAGATAAAGTTTTGCATCAACTCCAATCTTCTGCTTTGTGAAGATTATTACTCGTAATCCTGCACTTGAAATATACTCCAGGTCCTTGACCAATAATACTAAATGTTCAATTTTTTCACCGAGTATTTCTTTCAATGCATTCTGGAGAGTAGGGGCACTTGTCGCGTCCAATCTCCCGGTTAATTCGGCCTTTGCAATTCCATCTTTGCAAGTTACTAGAATCTTGTTTTCCATGTAGTAAACTCCTATTTTATTTTGAAACCAAGATCATAACAGACCTTGGACCTACTAAAATTTCATGCTGATTTCCTAATCTCATCTCGTCCCCGGGATTCCAAATATCATTCGGGAATTCCATATCTGTATTTGCAAATACATGCCATTCAGTTCCTTGCGGTGGTCCTGGTAATTCAAAACTGTGCATCTCCCAGTGCATGTTCATAGCAACATAAATATTATTATCTTCAACAGCTCCACCACGGGCATGTTTTCCGCATAATAAGAATGCAAGGCATCTACTTTCATCGGTGTAGTCAGCCCACCATGCTTTCTGGCCATGGAACGATATATCCGGATATCCTGACCCAACATAATCCCGACCTTGAAGATGATAAGGATTCCTGAATACCGGGTGTGCTTTCCGGAACTCAATCATTTTATTTACAAAATTATAAATATTTTCATTCTTCTTAAGGAGATTCCAGTCTAACCATGAAAGTTTATTATCATGACAGTAAGTGTTATTATTTCCATCCTGGGAATTCCCCATCTCATCCCCGGCCAGAATCATAGGAATACCCTGACTCACGAGGAGAATTGAAATAGCATTTTTAATCTGTTTCTGCCGCAGAAAATTTATTCCGGGGTCATCTGTTTCACCTTCCCAACCACAGTTCCAGCTATCATTATCATTACCCCCATCCCTGTTCTCCTCACCATTTGCTTCGTTATGTTTCCAATTATATGAAACCATGTCCATCAGTGTGAACCCGTCATGGCATGTCACGAAATTAATCGAAGCATTACTCCCGCGTTCCTGCCACTTATAAAGGTCTGGTGATCCTTGGATTCTTTGGACTATTGCTCCGACTGTTTTAGGTTCACCTTTTAAAAACCTTCGAATATCATCCCTGTACTTTCCGTTCCATTCAGCCCATCTACCCCAGGCAGGGAATGACCCGACTTGATATAAACCCCCGGCATCCCACGCTTCTGCAATAAGTTTAACCTTACCCAGGATAGGGTCAAATGCCAGAGTCTCCAATAACGGAGG
>DAOVMD010000276.1 GCA_030630935.1 Candidatus Mcinerneyibacteriota bacterium
AAAACCGCACGGCGGGTTCTGTGAGGGGCGGTCGTTCTCACTATTAAATTTATGAGGACGACACGTCTACTCGACATTGATTCTAAAAAGAAATAGTTTTAAACCTCATCACGTCACGTTCCAAACTGGCACGTGATGATGTTAATACTTTCATATAATCTCGTGTATTAGTGCTACGCACAAACAATGGGGTTTCACCCCCATCAATGCTCTCCAAAAACTCACAATAATATTTGAACTATTGAAATATAAGACGTGCCGTGGCACGTCTCTACAATAGCACTTAAACGGTTTTATTAACACTTGAACGATTTAACTATCTCAACTCCCGCACATTTCAACTAATAAAACTCTTGAACCATTTAACTATCAAAGCTTGTTAAACATTTTAACGTTTTTGTTAACACTTGAATGATTTAACTATCTCAACTCCCGCACATTTCAACTCATACAACTCTTGAACCATTTAACTATCGTAACATGTATAACACTTAAACGGTTTTTGAGTACTTGAACAATTGAACGCATGCAAAGCATGCATTGCACACTTGAACTAAAAAAAGGTTGACAAATCAACTAAATTATGTTATACTGTAATTAGTTGACAGGTCAACAATAAAGAATTGGCCTGTATTTTGAAATACTAAAATAAGCGAGGAGCGATTATGATAGTTAAAAAGAGTAAGGATTTTGTAGCAGATGAGCCGATATTTAAGATGTTGAATAAGATATTTAAAGGCAATGACCGGTTCAGGCCTATAGGCATGTATTTTGGATTTATTGAGAAGGCACATTATATCTTTATGGAACATCATTTACGTAAGCCCGGACTTTATCCTGGTGATATGCCATTTGTAATGGTTTTGCGGTTTTCCCCCGGTATTTCCCAGAATGAGCTCAGTAGAATCCTGCATGTTGACAAAGCTCTTACAGCCAGGAGTATTAAGCGGTTAGTAAAAGTTGGTTTAGTAAAGAAGGAGATAGATAAAAATGATAAGCGAGCATACAAACTATTTCTCACAAAAAAAGCTCAAAAGAAGGGGAAGGAAGCGCATAAACTTCACAAGAAATGGATGATGACCTTAACGAAAGGGATTACAGATAATGATCTTGATAAATTAACGATTATTTTAAGGAAGATGTCTAATAATATAATTGAGGCAAAGAATAAATATTATAAACATTCTGGAGTTCATAAATGAAAAAGATTATATTGCTATTACTGATAGTTTTCACATTTCTAATTTCAAGTTTTTCTTTAAGTCTTGAAGAAGCGAAGGAGCTTGCCTTAAAGAATAATCCGGAATTACTTTCTAAGATTGAAGCGAAGAGATCTTCTAACTGGAGTTTATTTAATTCCCGATTAGATTTATTCCCGGGTGTATCACTCTCCGGGTCTTATATGGAATATGACCCGACAATCCCGGCAATGTCACCACCATTTGAGCAGGTGAGTGCTGAATCATTTTCGTTAGTTGTTTCCCAACCTGTTTTTAATGGCGGAAAGATTTGGTTAGGCTCAGGGATTCAGCGTGATTTATCCGAGATTGCATCACACAATTTAACATCTCAGGAATTAAAAACTATTTCAGAAGTTGAATCAAAGTATTTTTCTGTACTTGAGATGAGTGAATTTCTAAAGATTGCAGAGCTTGATTTAAAGTTGGCCCAATTGAATCTTGGAACTGCGGAAGTGAGATATAAACTTGGTACAATTTCGCGTGCAGAATACTTAAACATGAAATCTCAAGTCGCTTCCAAGGAAGTTACTCTAATCCAGACTCAGAACCGGTACGAATTAAGTATTTTAGATTTATCTAAATTTCTACAAATTCCTAAAGATTTTACAGTTGAACCTTTACCCCTTGAGCAATATGAAGATTGGATTGAAAGTGTTAGGAAGCAGGACCAGGGTTCTTTCCAGGAAATTTTAAATCAGGTTTTGGAAATTGCACAATTAAATAATCCTACACTTAAGATTTCTGATTTAAGTACATCCATGAAATTGAAATCGTTAAAGATGGCGAAGGGGAATTTTTTACCATCAGTAAATTTATCATATTCAAAAAGTTGGGATAAGGCGGATTACGAAGAAGATTATTCTGATCAAAGTATTTCAATGGTCACGGTATCCATCCCGATTTTTTCATATGCGAATCATTATGCAGAATATCAGAAGGCGAAGCACGACCTTGAGGAGTCGAAGTATTCAACTCAATCAACTCAAGATAATATTACTTTACTAATTGAACAATCATTTTATAATTTAATTTCCTCTGCGCGTATGGTTTATTCCGCAAAGATTGCATTAGATTTTGCCGAAGAGACTTATGAGCAGATGTCTGTCAGGTATCAGAATAACATAATCTCATCTCAGGATCTTCTTGATGTGGAGATTCTATTAACATCTTCAAGGAATCAATATATTAATTCATATTATGATTTTTTAAGGGCGAAATCTTCCTTATTGAATCAAATGGGTGAGAAGAATGAAAATATATTATTTAAACTTTTTAATTAGTGAGGTATAAGCAGATGAAAAAGATACTATCGATTTTCTTAGTCGTAGGACTTTTAGCAATCATTGGTTGTGGAAACCGTTCAGGTGGTAAGCCAGATCCGACTAATCCTAATAACCAGACTAAGCAAGAGAAACCGCTTCCGGTAATTGTAAAAGAAGTTCAGCCGGGTACTTTGAATCAATACACCCGTGTTACCGGTAAGTTAGAAGGGATTACCGACATTACAGTTTCGAGTGAAGTTAACGGGAAGGTTGTTGAAATATTCAAGAAACTTGGTGACTGGGTAAAGAAAGGTGAGGAGATTGGCCGGATTGATAATTCCTATTATAAAATCAAATTAGAGACTGCAAAAGCAAATGTTTTAAGTGCAGAAGCGTCTTTTGAAGCTGCATCAGTTCAGATGACAGCTGCCGAGAATCTTTATGGTGAAGGTAGAATTTCTCAATCTGAATATGCCAATATCAGGAGTACATTTAAAAGGTCGCAAGCCGGACTTGATGATGCGAAGGCAAACCTTGAACTTGCACGGTTAGGTTATGATAATTCCCGTTTCATTGCCCCGGTCTCTGGGTACATTACGTTTATTCCAATTGAGGTTGGGGAGATGGTTTCAACCGGTAAACCGATCTGCAGTATTGTAAACTCAAAGAGATTAATTATAAAAACCGGGATCAGTGAAAGTTCAATTACCCGTGTCAAAGTAAACCAAAAAGTTACAATTAAACATACCGGGTTCAAAGAGACCTTTCCCGGGGTAATAACCGGAATAGGGATAAAGCCGATTAACGGTTCTGCTAATTATCCGATTGAAATTGAGTTAGCCAATCCTGATGGGAAATTATATCCAGGTATGGTAATTGAAGCTGAAATTCTTAGTAAGGTTTTTAAAGACGTAATTTACACTTCCATAAATAATATTAAAGAGGAGTATGACCAATATTTTGCATATATTATTTTAGATGATAATACTGCGAAGAAAGTCCCGGTTACCTTAGGTGAAAAGATAGACCAAAATGTAATTATAACCAAGGGCTTAGAACCAGGTCAGAAATTAGTGATTGAAGGATTTGATAATTTGAGTCCGGGTAAGAAAGTTGAAATTCGCAAAGGCTTAGAATAGGTACAGGTATAATAATGTCAATTCCAAAATTTTCAATTGAGAATTCTAAATTAATAAATATGATAATGGTTATAGTTTTTGTTTTTGGTATCTTTACAATGTTAAATATGCCGAAGGAAGAGATGCCTGCAGTCGAATTTGGTGCATTCATAATTATAGTCTCTTATAGGGGTGTCTCACCCTTGGAGATGGAACAATTGGTTGCAAAGAAAATAGAAGATTATATCTTGCAAATTGAAAACATTGATTATGCTTCCACTACCTGCAGGGAAGGGCTTGCGGTAATTTATGTGTCGATGCTACCCAATGCAGATATTGATAAAGCATGGGACGACTTAACTACTGAACTTGAAAAAGTAAAGGACTTACCTGACGATGCGAGTGATCCTACAATCATCCGGATGAATATGAGAGAAATAAATGAAATCTGTACAATTTCAATTGGTGGAGATTTCTCTCCTGATGCAATACGAGAAATTGCAGACGATTTCAAGGACGAACTTCTTAATGTTGAAAATGTTTCTAAGGTCGATATTTACGGAACTCAGGAAAAGCAAATTTGGGTTGAAGCAGATTCAACTAAATTAGATCAATACGGTTTGACCTTGAACGATCTTATTAATGCAATTAATATGAGAAATATGAATGTTCCTGCGGGAACAATTAAATTTGGACGAGCCGAGTTTATAATTAGAACAATCGGGGAATTTGAATCAACTGAACAGATTGCTGACCTGATTGTGAAGATGGACCCAAATGGTCGTGCTGTCAGGATTGGAAATGTTGCAGAAGTAACTGAAACTCTTGAAGAACGGACAAAGATAGGGAAATTAAATCGAAAACCCGCAGTAAATCTTGAAATTTACCAAATGGCAGATGGAAATATAATAAAAATAATGAAGGATGTTAGAAAGGTTTCAAACGCATTCCAGGAAAAAATTGAAGGTTTAATAATTGAAGTAAGGAATGATGGTTCAAAAGAAGTTAATGATTCATTAAGGGTTTTAGGGAGAAATGCTATAATAGGAATTATTTTAGTATTCTTTACGCTGATGTTATTTATTGGTTGGAAAAATGCGTTATTTGCGGCCTGGGGAATCCCTTTCAGTTTTCTTTTTGCATTTATCCTGATGAATTATTTTGATATTACGATGAATAATCTCTCATTATTTGCTTTAATACTTGTTCTCGGGATGATTGTTGATGATGCGATC
>DAOVMD010000404.1 GCA_030630935.1 Candidatus Mcinerneyibacteriota bacterium
ATTGTCCCGACGCGTCGGGATGACTTCCGTTCCACTCCAGCCACGCGCTAAAGCAAACTCCGGCAATCTGGGAGCAAGCTCCCTTTTACAAACCCTGCTTGTAGGGAAAGAACTTTCAGAGATCGCCACGGTCGCTAGGCTCTCGGACGCAAGCTAGATCTCGCTTTGCTCGATGCGCGATGACCATGTACTACTCGCTAACACTTCGAGTACACGGCTCCGCAAAGAACGAATTCTCTTTATTCATTATCCAGGTCTGAAAAATAAAAAAAGATCCAGAGCTAGATCTAGACGTGGTAAGAAACCCCTGAGACTCTTCGAGTGTACCTTTTATCTAGATCCAGGTCTATTGTCTAGGTCTATATAATGGCCCGCCCGGCAGGACTTGAACCTGCGACACCAGGATTAGGAATCCTGTGCTCTATCCTGACTGAGCTACGGGCGGTTTTAATCTTAAAACTTTATAATTGAAGTGATATTATATTCTTCTAATTTTTTAATACCCTTAAGGAATTCGAGTTCGATCAGGAACGCAATACCGATGATATCACCTTTAAGTTTTTTTACCACTGCAGCAGTCGCTTTTGCGGTTCCACCGGTTGCAAGTAGATCATCGATGATTAAGACTTTCTCACCCGGTTCAATTGCATCTTTATGAATTTCGATTGAATCAGTTCCATATTCAAGTTCATAAGATTCGCTTAGTGTTTCTGCAGGGAGTTTTCCCGGTTTTCTCACAATCACAAAACCTGCACCTATTAAGTAAGCAAGTGGAGCTCCGAAAATAAATCCTCTTGATTCTATACCGACAACTTTGGTTATCCCTTTATCTTTATAAAGTTCTGCAATTGTATCAACTGCATCTTTAAACGCTTTAGGATCCTTCAATAAAGTTGTAATATCCTTGAATATTATACCTTCCTTAGGAAAATCAGGAACATCTCTAATATACTTCGCTAAATCAGTCATAGCTTCATCCTCTCCATCCCTCGCGGGATATGATTTTTTTTAGTTTTTTAACTGCACCATGTTCAATCTGCCTTACCCGTTCCCGGGTAATTTTCAACATTTCACCTATATCTTTTAAAGTATGCCTGACACCTTCAGGGCCTAAGGCATACCTGAGTTTAAGTACAAATCTCTCCTTTTCCGTTAACTGATCTAATAATTCTCTAAGTAGTTGAGTTCTAAAAAAGAGTTTATCAAAATCGGATTTTGTAATCTCTTCAGGATTAATCATTATATCTCCAAACTCAATCTCTTCAGTTGAATCAATGGGTTGATTTAAAGATAACTGCGGAGATAAATATCTGATTACATCTTTAACTTTTTTCATTGGGTAATTAAGTTCCTTTGCAATCTCTTTCTCGGTCGGGGCACGCTTTAACTTATGAATTAATTTACGCTCAGCTTTTAGAATTTGACTTCTCAGTTCATGGACATAAACAGGAATTCTAACATTCGTACTTTGATTTGAAATTAAACGTAGAACTGCTTGTTTAATCCACCATGTTGCATAAGTTGAAAAGCGGTAATCAAATTTATAATTATATTTATCAACAGCCCTGATTAAACCGATATTACCTTCTTCAATTAAATCTAAAATTGATAACCCATGACCTGGCCGATAAAAGTGCTTTGCAATTGAAACCACTAACCTGAGATTTGCTTTAATCATCTTTTCACGAGCTGATTTATCACCCTCCTGAATAAGTTTTGAAAGTGTCTTCTCTTCTTCAACTGTAATCCGTGGTATTCTATTTATCTCCTGAAGATATATTCGGACAATGTTGGGTTTTGACTTTGACATTTTTTACCTCGATCAAGGAAGAAATAATAAGGGATTCCTACTCTCTTTTCCCTGCCTAATTTCAAAATGTAAATGTACACCTGTTGCGATACCGGTCCTGCCGGCTTCACCTATCTTTTGTCCCCGATTAACTTTCTGATCTTTTCGAACATTGATTTTATTTAAGTGAGCATAGATCGTATGCCAATTATCCTGATGTTTAATGATAATTAAATTACCATATCCTCTCATAGTCCCCGAAAATGCAACCACCCCGGAAGCTGAAGCTAAAACCGGATCACCCAGGTCAGCATCAATATCGATTCCGGTATGCATAGTGGTAACATTTAGAATTGGATCAATCCGCTTACCAAAATTAGATGTGACCTTTTTCCTGCCTGAATTCTTTAATGGCCAATGAAAACTAAATCTCTTTGATGAAGGTTTTACATTTGGAGACGGCTTTACCGTATTAAGTGGTTTTGTCGAAGGTTTAGGTGAAAGTTTTTTACTGGGATATTTCCTGGGTTTTGATCCGGGAATAAAGAGCTTCTGCCCCGCTCTGATAAATGAGGCATCTTTAATATTATTTATTCGAGCTAATTTATCAATATCAACTTTGTAATCACGGGATATTGACCATAATGTATCACCTTTGGAAACGGTATATGTAAAACCCTTAGTTTTTTGTGAAGGTTTCTTAGTCTGTGGATATTTTGGTTTCTTCACAGATGGCGGCGGTTTCTTCGGTGGTGTGTCATTGGTCTGATATGGCTGAATTATTAACGTGCAATTACCTAAAATTAATAAGACAGAAAAAAGAAAACAAAGAAAAAGTATTTGTTTTTTACTTCTCAATTTAATTATTTATTTCTTCTTTTCCTGTGATAAGATAGTATTTACAGTTTGAAATGCTGCATCTGCATCTTCAGCTCTGTAAATTCTTTCATCGACATCCCAAGTGTTAATACCAATAATCGGCTTGCCGATCTTCAACCCAAGAGCAATCTCTGATAAAGTTCCAAGTGAACCATCAATCGCAATAATAATATCTGCTGTTCGAACAATTATTACGTTTCTCGCATTATCCATTGCAGTTACAATGGGAATATCTATATATTTATTTGCTGCTTTATCATTACTTCCTGGTAGAATTCCAATCGTCGTCCCACCGGCAGCCTTCGCACCTTTTGCAGAATATTCCATAATTCCTGTTAATCCACCGCATATCAACACAGCACCCATATCAGCTATCTTCCTCCCTACCTGATATGCAATTTCAGCAGTCTCTTCTCTACAAACACTTCCGCCAATTACACCAATTTTTAACATCAATAACCTCCATCTTCAAAATACACTTTGCTATGATAACAAAAAATTAATCCTCAAGATTATTCTATTATTTCATAATTTACAATTGATAAAGAACAATAAAAAAACCTCTGTGATTATACCATATTTTTGATAAAAAATCAAGCAGATGTATTCCATTTTTATTCACTGACTATAGGTAGACTAAACTCAAAAGTAGTTCCTTCGTTTA
>DAOVMD010000419.1 GCA_030630935.1 Candidatus Mcinerneyibacteriota bacterium
AAAACCGCACGGCGGGTTCTGTGAGGGGCGGTCGTTCTCACTATTAAATTTAGGAGGACGATACGCCTACTCGACAAAGAAAAAGCAAAAATAAAAAAAACCGACAGGGACTTGAAAGAGACTTGTACTTAACTTACTTATATTGTTTATATTTGTTTAGAGCGACTGATTGGGATTCACCCCCTTATTTTTCAGTAAGAGTACGAGTAAGAGACGTTTGCAAAAAGAACTCCCCGATCAGGGGAGCAAACTCTTACTTCTTACTCGAACTGAAGTTTCCGAGAGGAAACTTTTGGGGACGTACATTATCTTTTTATAACGTGTGTACATTTATGTGCATGGTTCAAGCAACTCTCATATACCACGTGGGGTATACGACGAGGTGTTGCTTGAGCAGAGAACAGATATCAGATAGCCAAGAACAATCGTTTTATAGAAAGCAGATAGCAGAAAAATAGTTATTTTAATTTTTCAGATCTAGATTGAACAATATGGGGACGGTCCTCCCATTTTGTCCCATTTTATATCATAAGCATTGGTATATAGGGAAAGTTGTTTTTTTGTTTTATTGTTTTCAAACATTTCATTCGGGAGGGTTAGAACAGATATTAGAGAACAGAGAGCTGATATCAGTCGTTTTTTAGTTCGTAGAGACGTGCCATGGCACGTCTCCCCAATAACATTTTTCTCAGTATAAAAAGGTTTCTGATTTTTAAAAAGCGAGATTGCGGCGCTTCGCTCGTAATGACAAATAAATGTTGGATAAGTGTAGAAATTTATTATTAAAAAAAAAGATTTGCAGTTTTCAAATATTTTTGTTATAATAGCGTAGATAAACCTGAAACAAAGGAAAACAATGATTTTTGGATTTGGGTCACCTGGCTACTTTTCATTATTAATATTTGTACCTATCTTTATCATCCTGTATTACAGTTACCGTAAACGCAGCACTGGGGTTTACTATTCAGTTGTGAATGAACTGGTTTCTGAAAACAATAAGGATATCCCGACAAAACTATTTCATTTATTATATTTTTTAAAAGTTTTAGGATTCATTCTAATTATTTTTGCACTTGCCCGGCCCCAGTATGGTTTTGAAGAGCAGCGGATCACTCAAAAGTCGATTGATATTGTAATGGTTATTGATGCATCGGGTTCAATGATTGCAACTGATTTTAAACCTACCCGGTTTGAATCGGCGAAAAAGGTTCTCCTTGAATTTGTAGAGAAGATGAAAGGCAATCGTATTGCCCTTGTGATGTTTGCCGGGACTGCATTTACTCAATGTCCTTTAACATTTGATCATGAGATAGTCAAGGAGCTGATTGAGCTTTCGAGTATGGATTCAATAAATTATATTAAGAATACTGCT
Organism: Candidatus Mcinerneyibacteriota bacterium; assembly: GCA_030630935.1. Classification (GTDB taxonomy): domain Bacteria; phylum AUK180; class AUK180; order JAQVHJ01; family JAQVHJ01; genus DAOVMD01. The sequence continues at coordinate 1,373 of DAOVMD010000419.1, forward strand.
ATAGGTGATGCAATTATGGTTTCTATTAATAGATTTAAGCGTAATAAAAAGAGGAATAAAGTTATCATTTTATTAACTGATGGAGAGAATAATGCAGGTAAGATTAAGCCATTAATTGCTGCGGGAATTGCGCGTGAGTTAAATATTAAGATTTATACAATTGGAGTTGGTACTCAAGAAGGAGCATATCAGCATGGCAGGAAAACAAGGTTAGACGAGACTACCTTAAAAGAGATAGCTTTAATTACAAAAGGTAAATATTTTAATGCTAAAGATCCAAAAACTCTTAGTGAGATATATGATAAAATTTCTAAAATGGAGAAGGAAAAGATTGAGCAATATAAAATCACGAGGTATAATGAACGATTCTTTTCTTTTTTGATCCCGGGATTAATTTTAATTTTAGTTTCTTTTTTAATCAGAAGATTTATATTTGCAGGTGTATAAATGGATTTTCTTTATCCTGAATATTTATATTTTTTCATTGGGATTCCAATTTTAATTTTATTATATTATCTCTCTGTTAAGTACGGGGAAGAGTTAAAGAATCAATTCTCCAGCAGAGAACTTTCAAAAAAGCTTGAAATTCCCGGTAATGAAAGAGTTCCACGTGCAAACCTGATATTTTTAATTCTATCTTTAATTTTTATGATCCTTGCGATTGCAAGACCCCTTGGAGATGTTAAATATCACGAAAAGGAGATGGTAGGAGCAGATATAATTATCTGCTTTGATATTTCACAATCGATGCTGGTGCGTGATGTGAAACCCAACAGGTTAGAAATGGGGAAGGAAGTACTGAGAAAAGTTGTTAAGGGGTTAGGCGGTGATAGGGTAGGTATTATTTTATTTTCTGAAAGACCCATTATATTCTGTCCGCCTACTTCTGATTATAATGCTCTACTCAGTTTTATTGATGAGATCGATTTTGATTCACTTGAAGGTGGGACAAAATTATCAGAAGCACTGGTAGTTGCAGATAAAATTCTAAATAGGAAAAAAGAAATCCCTTCTGCCGGAAAAGCTATTTTAATTATTTCTGATGGTGAAGACCAGGGCTCTAACCCTGAATCGATTTCAAAAAAATTGAAAAGTAAAGGGATAAAAGTAATCTCTATTGGAGTTGGTACAAGAACCGGCGGGCGTATCCCAGTTCCAATTCAATCCTTCTCGGATAGTTTATTTGAGGATCCCTTTTTTAAATCTAATAAAATTAAGCGGGGAAAATTCGAATATAAAAAGTATAAAGGGAGGATGGTGATATCCCGCTTAGAACCGGAAGCACTTCAGGAAGTCTCAAAGATAACCAATGGAAAATATATTGAACTTAAGAAAAATTATAAAACAAATGAGATTTTAACAGAAATAAATGATTTAAAGAAGTTTAAGGGGAAGTCCAAGAAATTTCAGGATAGGGAAGAGATGTTCCAATATTTCCTTTTTCCTGCAGTATTATTTTTAATAATCCATTTAATTATACCTGAAGAATGGCGAAGAAAAAAATCTCATCAATTCAGAAAATAAAACGAAACTATCGATTATCTTTTTATGATAATACAGAATTGGATATTTCATATAAAGATTATTTCAAGTATGACCTGTTTATTGATGTGGAAGTTGATGCAGAACTATTAGAGATATTAACTGAAAATTTTTATTATTATAACTGCTATGAATTTGGGTTGAAGAGGATTAAAAATAAAAGATATACCGTTGCGGAGATGAGAAAGAAGTTTAAAACCAGGGAATTTACAGAGAATATTATAGAAAGGGTCATTGAAGAATTCGTAAG
>DAOVMD010000021.1 GCA_030630935.1 Candidatus Mcinerneyibacteriota bacterium
AAAGAGACATGTAATGTAATATTAAAATATCGTTATAATTGTTTAGAGCGATAGGTGCTTAAATGAACTAAAGAATGCGATTTAACCATGAAGAACATCCCGAAGTAAATTCGGGATAAATTCCGACCATGAAGAAAAAATAATGATGAATGCTTTTTCGTTATTAATTACGATGCTTTTGTCTATAAAACAACTGTTTTCTGTTTTCTATTCTCTGATATCTACTATCTACTCAAGAAACAGAGTTTCTTGAGTAAATGGTTTTTTCCTTGACATTATTAATTATTTATTATAAAATAAACTATAATCGGAAATAATCCTGTTCAAGGTTTTTACAATTTAAGTAGGAGAAATAGTTATAATGATGGATTTCCTGTTTTCATCAATTCCGGCTAAAGCTTTCTGGTTTGGTATAATTAGTGCGGTATCTTTACCGATTGGAGCGTTTTTAGGTATTTTGTTCAAGCCTCCGAAGAAATTTGTTGCAGCACTCATGTCTTTTGGAGCTGGAAGTTTAATAGCCGCCTTAACCATTGAGTTGGTCGGTCCTGCAATCGAACATGCCGGATATTGGCCAATGGCTGCTGGTGCGGTTACTGGTGGTATTTTATTTGTATGTCTGAATCAAGTTATTAACAGTCAGGGTGGTTTTTTAAGGAAGCAAGCCACTACCATGCGTCATTTGTTCAAAACCAAGAAAGCTCTTTATAAAGAGATGATTGACGATATTTCAAACGCCGAGGTTTTGAGGTCATTACCTCCCTCCGAGATTCAAATGCTAATTCCTTATATAGTTGCTGTTGAATTTGATGCTGATAAAATCATTTTTACTCAGGATGAAATTGGAGATTCTTTCTATTTAATTAGGAAGGGTGAGATTGAAGTTATCAGGAATCAAGAAAAGATCGCGACGCTTTCTGAAGGTGAATGCTTTGGGGAGATGTCTTTATTATCAGGTGAGTCGCGAAATGCTACGTTGAAAACGATTACAGAAGTGAAGTTATGGAAAATTCAGAAGGATGATTTTGATAAGCTAATCCAACTTTCTCCAAAGTTATTGACAGCAGTTAATTTGGTTACAGAACAAAGAAAAGCAGAGAATATAGATATTGACTTTAAGAATCGTCACGAGTGGCAATCTGAAGTTTTTAAACATATCGACTCTTCTTCATTTTCCTATACAGAGAGAGATCTTCAGGAAGCGGTTAAGTCTCAGGCCGGGAAGAAGGTTGGGTTAGCAATATTTTTAGGAATACTTCTTGATGGTATCCCTGAGTCTGCAGTAATTGGTGCGAGTATGTTAAGGAAAGAAATAAGTATGGCATTGATATTAGGATTATTCCTCGCAAATTTACCGGAAGCTATGTCAAGTGCTGTGAATATGAAAAAACAGGGTTCTTCTACAATGAAGATTATGTCGATGTGGATTTTTCTTACTTTAATGACTGGTTTTGGTGCATTAGCAGGGAATATATTTTTTCAAGATGCTTCACATTTGGTTTTTGCACTTTTTGAGGGTTGTGCTGCCGGGGCGATGCTTGCAATGGTTGCAGAGACGATGCTCCCTGAAGCTTATGAGCAGGGTGGGGCAGTGGTTGGGATATCAACTTTGCTGGGGTTTCTCGCTACTCTCCTGATCAAATATGTGTTTTAACTAATTTAATTAACTTATCGCTGATAAACAAAAAAGGAATTATTTGACAAATGTATTTGTTTATTGTATAATATACTTTAAAATAATAAAGTTGGACAACAATGAAATCTCAATCGGATCAAAATAGATTTTCTCTTGATAGACTTATTTTTGAAAATATTTTTAATGCGGTATTTATAACCGACATTGATGGTAAGATTCTAAAATGGAATCCGGGTTCAGAACAGATGTTCGGGTACAAATTAAAGGAAGTTCTTGATACGAATGTTTTTAATATTGTTAAAGTTTTTAAAAGAGAAGATAATTTAAAAACTGTAATTACAGAGGTATCAGAAGCTGGTTCTTGGTTGGGGGACTTGATTTTTAAGAATAAAAATGCTAATGATATTGATTGTGAATCTAGGTTATTTTTGATTTCAGAGAACTCCAATTCCAGGATTCTTTGGATAAACAGCAATGTAACTCTACCTCACCAAGCTGAAAAAGCCCTCAAGGCAAGTGAAGAAAAGTATAGAAATATAATTGATCAAGGTAGTGATGGTATTGTTATAATACAGGATGGAGTTGTAAAGTTTGCAAATACGCGAATTTGTGAGATTACCGAATCTACCTTAAAAGAAGTTCTGGAAACTCCATTTATAGATTTTGTAACTCAAGATCATAAAGAATATATTTTAACATTCTATAATACCAGATTAACCGGAGGTGAAGTTCCCGGTCGTTATAATTTGACGTTATTATCAAAAAGCGGGATTGAAATACCAGTAGAGGTGAATGCTACAATAATTGACTATGAAGGCAAGTCGGCAGATTTAGCAATAATTAGGGATAATACAGAAAGGTATAATGCAGAGCGGATTAAGACGGCATTATTTCAAATTGCACAATCAGCCAATTTATCTGATAACCTCGAGGATTTATTAAAATTTGTTCATAAGCAATTAAGCGAGTTAATAGACACAACTAATTTCTATATTGCCCTTTGGGACAAAGAAACCGAGGCATATACATTTCCATATTTTATTGATCAGAAACTTGAGGTGCTAAATTATACACAGAAAAAGTTAAAGAAAAGTCTCACCGATTTTGTTCGAAGTACCGGTCGTCCTTTATTAATTAATAGGAAGATGTATGATGACTGGGTGAAAACAGGTAAGATCGAGGTTATTGGAATTCCCTCAGAAGTTTGGCTTGGAGTTCCTTTGAAGACTGCCTCAGGAACAATAGGAATTGTTGCAGTAAAGAGTTATGAAAGTGAGTCAGTGATATCTGAAGAAGATATGGATTTGATGATGTTCGTATCCGGAAATATTGCAATGGCAATTGAGAGAAAACGAGTAGAGCAGGCCTTGAGGGAAAGTGAACAGAAACATAGAATCCTTTTAAATGCGATACGTTTTCCTGTATTAGCTTTAGACAGGAATATGAAAATTCAATATTGCAACACGGCATTTGCTGATTTTCTTGATTTGCCGATAGAGAAAGTAATCGGAAACAGAATGATAGACATAGACCCGGATTTTGAGGAGAAGGAAACGTATAATGCATACAAGGAAGTCATGGAAACGGGTGAGTCCCAGGAGATTTTACTTAAGCTTAATGATCATTTCTGGCACATCTGGATTTATAATATTTCAGCGGGTGCATTAAGTATTTCATATGATATTACAAAACAGAAATTTGCAGAAGATGAGCTTCACAAGAGCTTAAAGAAATTAAGACGATTGACAGAAGAAGTAATAGACGCAATGTCATTAACTGTTGAGACCAGGGATTTATATACTGCCGGTCATCAGAAGCGAGTTGCTCAGCTTGCAGTTGAGATTGCCCGTAAATTAAATTTTTCGGAAGATGAAATTCGTGGTTTGAAAATGGCTGCAATAATTCATGATATCGGCAAGATTTATGTACCTGCAGAGATATTAAGTAAACCTAGTACATTATCCGATATTGAATTTAATATAATTAAAGTTCATCCTCAAGTCAGCTATGATATTTTGAAAACCATTGAATTCCCATGGGAAGTTGCAAAAATTGTTCTTCAGCATCATGAAAGGCTTGATGGGTCAGGTTATCCGAACGGTTTGAAGGCTAAAGAAATTTTAATTGAAGCCCAGATACTTGCAGTTGCAGATGTTGTTGAGGCGATGACATTTCATAGACCTTATCGTACTGCCCTGGGGATTGATAGTGCATTGGCTGAAATTAAAACCAATAGCGGTAAACTTTATAATCCCGAAATTGTTAATGTCTGCCTTAAAATATTTGAAGAAGACACATTCACTTTTGAATAGATTATTACAGATTAAGATTCTTGCCTGACCTGATAATTTTTAAAAATTATGAAACACCTATTATCAATTCTTGAATATAATAAAAAAATATGTTATAATAATAAAAAAGAGAAAAATGAAGTATTGTCAGATTTGCGGAATTCTTTATCAATCGACTGATTCAATATGCGTGGAGTGTAAGGAGAACTTATCAGAATTAAAAGCCGGCTGGTTAATTGAACTTTCACCTGGTAATGTTTTGGTTTTAACAACATCAGAGGTTAAAGCCCGGATTAAGAAGAATGAATTTTCTGCATACCATAAGATCATTGGTCCGGGCGATAAAGAGTGGAGTCGAATCTTCGAAGTTTCTTTTTTTCATAAACTTTTTTCCCGTGAAGATAATTGGACTCTTCAACTTCCTGAAGGTTTTCAATATCCGATTAGTAAAGATAAGATCGTCAAGTTAATAAAAGAAAAATCCTTAACCGGTGATGAAAAGTGTTTTCATCCGAGTGAAAATAAATGGTATTTGGTAAAAGAGTGTGTTGAATTTATTTACCTATTTGAAACAGGGTTAAAAACCTGTAGTTATTGTGGAGCGAAGAATGCAAAAACCTCAGTATTATGCTGGAAATGTTTTAAGGCATTTATCAATCCGGATAATAAAGGTTTTGAAATTAACGGAAGTCGAATTACTTTGGAAGAACCTGAAGAGGTTGCTCTTGAACGGAAAAAATTCAAAGAAAGAAAATTAGCACGGAAGCGGCTTACTATACAATTAATTGCAATATTTATTGTAGTTGTAAGTTTAGGATTAGTGATAAGGTTTCATAGGATGAGTCAGGTAGAAAATTTTGAAATCGCAAAGGGAGTAGAGCTTTTCAACACTACTTCCCATTGGGAAGAGAAGGAATATGGCGGGTATAAAGTAAAGAACTTTGTGATTTCAGGAAAGCTAAGAAACAGTTCAAATACTTCAAAAAAAATAGTTATTCTTACAGGTTATATTTTCACAACAAACTCCAAGTTGATTTCGAAAAAGAGTGTAAATGTTTTTAAGGAAATGAATTTAAATAAACCAACAATTTCCAAAGGTGAACTGATAAATCCAGGTGAAGAGTTTAATTTTGAAATAAGATTTTACAGGAGCGATATTTTTGGTAAGGATATCAGTTCCTGGGATGTGAGAATAACAAAAGTTATTGAGTAGTGAATTTCAGGATATCTTAAACCCGCGAGCAAATTATAATAAGGTCAAATGTTTAATTTTATAAATAGCGATCTTCTCCCCATGGATCACCGTGTAAGTGATAACCTTTCTCTTCCCAGTACCCAGCCGTATTTTCATTAATGAATTCAATTCTATTAATCCATTTTATTGATTTATAAGCATAAAGTTTCGGAACAACTAATCTTAACGGAAATCCTTGAAGAGGAGTAAGATCCTTTCCATTGAGCTGGAATGCAAGGAGAACATCTTCATTAAAGAACTCTTCAATTGTTAAATTTGTTGTGTATTTCCCAGGGGCATATAGCATTACTGCTTTCGCTTCCGGGTGTATTGATACAACTTTCTTTATTTCAAGTGCTTGAACCCCAACCCAGGTACAGTTTAAAATCGAGAACGAAGTCACACAGTGAAAATCTGCATATATTTCTGTTAAACCAAGGTTCTTTAACTCGTTATAGTTCAATTCAATTTTCTTTCTTACTAAGCCATCAATGGTTAATCGCCATTCTTCTATATTAAATTCAGGTGGTTTTTCAATGTTTAAAGTAGGCCACTTCTTTGCTCTTGATTCGAATTGACCGGGAGGGATTCGGTTTTCTTTTTTTGTATCAGGTGAGATGATCTTTTTAATTTTCTCGTCAGTCATAACATGATCCTTATTTTTTAATGGTAATGTGAAATGTTTATTCACAGAAACTTGTTATCTATCGAATAATACGATCTTTATTAAAAATTTACTTACCTTTCCGAAAAAGTAAAACAAATAAAAAATTAACCACTGAACACACTGATCACACCGCATTCTCAAGCAACTACGTTGCTTGAACAGAGAACAGATAACAGAGAACCGATAGCAGTCGTTTTATAGATAGTATACAGCTTCGCTGTTGAGATCAGATAGCAGAGAACTGAGAACAGTCGTTTTATAGATATAAGCATTATACTCAATAATGCAAAATCATTCTTCACTCTTCATTATTCATTCTTATTTCTTACTTGTGGAGCGAAGCGAAACGATTCTATTCATTTTTCCTAATCCCATATTAACATGCTTTCTGAATCTCCGATTCCAATCTCTGTTAAAAAATATTGCTCTAAACCAAAGCAGTGAAATCATTAATGCAAATAATTCTTACTTATTCACTCTTCATTGCAGAATCGAGCTTGCGCATCGAAACGAAGTGAGATCTAGCACGCGTCTTAGCTAGCTTGCGTCCGCGAAGCGATGCTATGTTCTCTTAAGTTCCCTGTTAATAAAAAAGTTTGAGCGAAGCGAGTTTTTCTCTGCGTTCTCTGCGTCCTCTGCGGTTAGAATTGCATTCTTTAGTTCCCTTAAGCAACAATCGTTCTAAACAAAAGCATTCCAATCTCTAATGCAAATAATTCTTCATTCTTCATTGTTCATTCTTAATTATTACTTGCAGAGCGAAGCGATGCTATTATCCCCTAATCATGTAATCTCTGTTAAATATTTTCAGTGTGATCAGTGCGGAGTCAGGAACTCCACGTAGTTCTTGATGTCCAGTGGTTAAAAGTTTTTCTTCTATCTACAGTCAATAAAACGACTGCTTCCGCGCCCAGATACCCTAATGAAATGCGTGGTTCTGGGTCTGTTATCTGCTCAGTAGTAAAGAATTTCTTTTTAACATCGTAAATAAATTATTATATCAAAGAACTGATTTATATTAAATTATTTTATAAATGAACTCCCATAACTGCAGAAGTAAGAAAAGAACCTCTTCATATGTTTACTTTTGACGTAGTTTTATTTTTCATAATCTTTTATAACATTTTTCACACTATTTTTTTAATATCTTTTTTTCAAGGTCTTCCATGATATTCGTGGCTTTTTTCCTTAATCTTTTAGGGACAGCAAGATAAAATGCAGCAGGGATGATATTAGCATTTTCAACATAGAATATAAAGAAGGGTTCTAATGAAATCAGTGGAAGAATCGTTTTTGATTTCGTTTGTATAAGAATATCTCTTGCGTATTTTAATCTTGGCTCAGTTAAGTCAAGGTACTTCAGAGATTTCATATTGATAAAAATCTCATCGATTTCCAGGTTTTTATCATTTAACTTGTTGTAAATTATCTCTCTCAATTTGTCAGTGCCAATTTTGTCCAATTCTCGAAGGATCTTTTCCGAATCTTTATGGATTTCCGGATTAATTTTTCGATACCCTTGTTTCTTTAAGTATTGCAGAAGTTCTTTCTGTTTAGTATTAAAGATTGGCGGCACACGATAAGCAATTTTAAAAAGTTTTCTGTATTTAATTCCAATTCCCATCTTCCGGGCAATTGGATCTTTAGATCTGATTAATAATGTTCTAATTTCATCATCGGTGTAAATTTGGAATTTTTCAATTTCACCTGCTTGAATTGCTCGTTTAACTCCAGTTTGGATCATGTTTCCAATTACTAATCCCGTGTCGGTTAAGTAGAAGTTATACATTGAGAGTCGAGCCATTATCATATCTTTAATTGCCGGGATTGCTTTTTCTGATGCAACAAGGTGTTTTCCTTTCCCGGGAATATTTTTAATTGAAAAGAATTCTGTTAATGTATCAAGAGAAATATCACCATAGTTTACACCAGAAAATCGACTATCAGTTAACAGGAAAGCTAACTGGTCAACATCGATTGAACCAAAAATTAATTCCTGGAGATATGGTTTCTTTGAATATTTTTTCCTGACTAAATCTGCAATGTCCTGGGGGTTGATTTTATATTTCTTTAGAATTTTTGGGATTAAACCCACCTTTAAATGTTCCTGTTCCTCTTTGGGTAATTCGAGTTTAACCTTACCTGTGATTAAATTGCAGGTATAATCCATGTGGTCTTTCTTATATAAGTCGTGATACAGAATTTCTGTAGCATGAGAATATGGGCCATGACCGATATCATGAAGTAATCCGGCACAACCAAGTATTAAAAGTTCCTTTTTAGATAACTTGAGTTTCTGTCCGAGATCAGTAGCAATATGTGCAACTTCCATTGCGTGTAGTGACCGCGAGTGGTGTGTCCCGGGATATACGAGATACATAGGTCCCAGCTGACGTATTGTGGTTAATCTCTGAAATTCAGGAGTCTCGATGAGTTCTCCTACTACACCATCAAATGTCATGAGACCAAAAGACGGGCTTCGTACTATTTTTTTAAATGACATATTAGCTCCTTGTTATCTAAGGAGATTATATCATATTACTTAAACTAATTCAAACAAATTTATACGGAAAGTTATCCACAAGTTCTCGGACAACCTTCAAAGAATTTTGTGTAAAATCCGACCGCAGAGAAAAACAAACAGCCATTTATGGCTAGTATGAAAATATTAAGAAAATTTTGGGGACCCATTTTATAAAAAGTTCATTTTAAAAGCGAGATTGCCGCAGTCGCTATGCTCCATCGCAATGACAACTAATGTCTGATAATAAAATTTTTAAGGCAAGCATTTGAATTTAGGACTTGACATTTTATTCAACTTGTTTTATAATAATTTTAAAGAACTAAGGAGAATAAATGAAGGTAATAGGTCATCGTGGTGCACGAGGTTTAGCTCCAGAGAATACAATTGCGGGATTCAAGCGCGGGATTGAGGAAGGAAGTGATTATATTGAGTTTGATGTGAATCTCACAAAAGATAAAAGGGTTGTTGTTATTCATGATGCGAAGCTTGACAGGACGACTGATTTATCAGGGAAAATTTCTGAGTTAACCTGGTCTGAGATTAACACTGCTGATGCCGGGAGCTGGTTCTCTACAGAGTATAAAGGGGAGAAGCTTCTTCTCCTTGAAGAGGCATTGGAGTTTATTATTCCTGATGCAATACCAATTATTGAATTGAAGATGAATTTTGTTTTGAATCAAGGACTTGAAGATGAAGTTGCAAAGATATGCAATGATTTTATTTTGAAATCGAAGATAATTGTAATTTCTTTTTTTCATCCTGCATTAAAGAGGATGAAAGATTTATTACCTGAGATCAAGACAGGGATTCTTTATAATTCTGCACTTCTTGAACCCTGGACATTAGCTGATGCAATTAAGGCAGATTCAATTCACCCCCGTGGTGATGCGATTAGTAAAGAGATTGTTTCCAAATGCCATAACTTAAATTATCCAGTTGGCCCCTGGATTGCAAATACAGTTGAGGAGTTCAAATATTTTAAGGGTCTTGGTGTTGATGCGCTTGGAACAGATTTCCCGGATCGATTACGGGAATTTAATTTATTATAATAGTTTCGCTTCGCTACACTTCGCTACACATTTATGATTGAATATTGATAATTATTAATTGATAATTAAATATTTGCATTACTTATTATGTTGCTTTTGTTTATAACGATCAGTGGGGGTGAAACCCCATTGTTATGGCTAATTATAATACATATCCAAAGTATTAGCTTTCACACCAGTCCAGTTTGGACTGGCGCATGATTAAAGATGATAATGTTTTTGTATTTATATATGACAATGTTATTATCTATAAAACAACTGTTTTCTATTCTCTGCTATCTATTCTCTGCTATCTATTTTCTGTTCAAGCAACGGAGTTGCTTGAGAATAGCAGGTTGACGACCGAAGGGAGGAAATTGAGTTTACCCCGATGCATCGGGGATAGAGAAGCGTATCGGGAGACTTTAAAGAGACTATAGCATCGCTTCGCTCTGCAATTAAGAATGAATAATGAAAAAGTAAAAATTATTTTGCATTAGGTATTACGATGCTTTTATCTATAAAACAACTGTTCTCTGCTTTCTGATATCTGCTCTCTGATATCTGCTCTCTGTTCTCTGTCTATGTATCAAGGTCAGCAAAAACCATAAGCTTAATTTCTGACATCTCTTCGATTGCAAACTCCGGGCCTTCTCTTCCTGAGCCGCTGTTTTTTACTCCGCCATAAGGCATATGGTCAACACGCCAGGTAGGGATGTCGTTAATTATAACTGCACCTGATTCAAGCTTTTCGTATGCAAGGAATGCTTTATTGATTTCACTTGTATAAACTCCTGCATTTAATCCGAACTGCGAATTGTTAACCCTATCAAGAACATCACTGAAATTATCATACGGAATAAGAACTGCAACAGGTCCAAATATCTCGGACGAATAAATTTTCATATCCGGTTTTATATCTTCTACGAGTGTAGGTTCAATAATTGATTTGAATCTCTTACCGCCTGTAATAATATTTGCCCCGTTTTTTTCAGCTTCTTTTAACCACGCTTCAATACGAACTGCTTCCTTCTCTGAAATGAGAGAACTATACTCCACTTTCTCTTCAGTCGGATTACCAACATTTACTTTTTTAAATGCAGCAGTGAGTCTTTTCTTAAACTCGTCATAATAAGTTGTATTTATATAAATTCTTTGAGTAGAGATACATACTTGTCCACCATTTGCAAGGACTCCCGTAACGCACCGGGAAATTAATTTATCCCAATCTCTGATTTCGTCAATGATTAATGGAGAGTTTGCTCCCAGCTCAAGGGAGACTTTTTTCATACCTGAATTGTTTTTTATCCACTTTCCAACACTTGGGCTTCCTGTGAAAGTAATCATATTTATTTTTTCATTCCCGGTTATCCAATCTCCAACAATATCTCCACGTCCTATTACAAGGTTAACTGCATGTGGAGGAAGTCCTGCTTCAAGAAATAATTCGATTAATTTTATCGAAGTAATAGGTGTAAGGGAAGACGGCTTTAATAAAACAGAATTCCCTGCTGCAATTGCTGGGGCAATCTTATGAACAACCAGGTTTAACGGGAAATTAAAAGGTGTAATTGCAGCAATTATTCCAAGTGGAAACCTTTCATAAAATAATTTATGTTTTATTCCTCCCTTTGCAGCATCCGGTACCAAAACCTTTCCTTTAACATGCTTGGCTGCTTCAGCAGAGAACTGAAGGTTTTCAACTGCTCTCCTGACTTCTCCACGGGAGTACTTAATTGCTTTTCCTGATTCATTTGTAATTACTTGCGCAAACTCTTCTTCCTTTTGTGATAAGAGCTCAGAAACCTTGTGAAGAATTTCAGCTCTTTGAAATGCAGGGAGATAACGATTTTTTTTAAACCCTAATTCACAGCTCTTAACTGCTAAATCAAAATCTTTTCTTGATGATTCTGCTACCCTTGCAATCTCTTCTCCTGTGTATGGGTTGAAGACAGAGATATAGTGATCGGAGCTTTTCCATTCACCACTTATGTAAATCTGAAATTCTTCCATTTTGACCTTTTCGTTTATTTAAAAGTATCACATTGAAAAGTATATCATAAATCCAGTTTCAAGTCAAGCAAAAGAGAAACTCCCGAAAATCAATCATCTTGACATTTAAGTATAATAAATGATATAATCAAATCAAACATAAGGAAATTCAGTGGATAATGCACGAACCATTGTAAAGAACTCTTTTTTTTTATATGCATCACATCTGATCACACGAATAGTAAATATTGTTTATATCGGGATATTTGCTCGAAAATTAGGGATTGAAGTTCTTGGTGATTTTGGATTAGTCACAACATTATATTTTTATTTTGTTACGGTTGTAGAGTTTGGTTTGACTCCTTTATTCATGCGTGAGATAGCAACTGATAAAGCAGGTTCAGGCAAGAAATTCTTTAATATTTTAATTGTTAGATATTTATTTTCCGGATTGTCATTCTTAGTAATCTTTCCAATTCAAGGGTTTTTAAATTATCCTCCTGAATTGAAATTATTAATTATCATATACTTTATTAATATATTTTTTATACCTATTCAAAGCACTTATGGAGCTTTATTTAAAGGTCACGAGAAATATGAATTTACTTCCATCATCACATTAGTCAGCAATCTCATTGGGACAGCAGTCAATCTCCTGATAATTTTTATGGGTGGAACACTAAAAGAGATTATACTTGTCAGTATCCCGTTAAATATTATACCGGTGATTCTTTATTTTATCTTCGGGAGAAAACTTAATATTGATTATGAATTTAAATTGGATTTAAGGTTAATAGGTAAATTCCTGAAAAAGGGTTTAGTGTTTTTCCTTGCAGGGATCTTTTTTCAGATTTATTTGAGGACAGACCTGATAATTTTATCTAAGCTATCAACAAAAAAAAGTGTAGGTCTTTATAATTCGGCATTTAGGATATTCGGTTTTCTTTTAGTGATGTTAAATATTCTTGTTCAGTCCACTTTCCCTACAATGAGTCGTTTATACAAAAATAACTTTGAAAAATTCAAAAAATTATTTTACGGGTTACTTCGCATTCTTTTATTTGTGTTTTTTCCCTTAGTAATATTCAGCAGTATTTTTTCAAAGGACATCATAATATTAATATTCGGGAAGGAGTTCATCTCAGCTCATCTTGCTTTAATTCCCTTACTATGGACCTTTTTTATAATTGCTTTTAATACGCCAATTTCACTTTCCTTAGTAACTACCAAGTATGAGCATTTCACAATGTATACAGCATTATTGGGGGCAATTCTGAATATAATTCTTGATCTCTATTTAATTCCTAAGTATGATATTTTAGGTGCGGGTCTTGCAACAATTATCCCGCGGCTCGTTAATACTACAATTTTAATGTCTTTATTTTATAAGTACTTCTTTAAGATTGAATGGGTAAAGATAATTAAGATTGTGTTTTTAAATATTATATTAGGTATCGGCTTATATTTTTTCAGGGAGTATAATTGGGTAATTGTCCTTAGCGGCTACTTAATACTATATTCACTTTTAATTTTTATTTTTAAAATAATTACGGATTATGAAATCAGCCTGATTAAGGGTTTGGTTTTAGACTTTAAAGATCGAATCTCGGGCGGAATGGTTAGTCTCTGATCACCCTAATTCTGTTATCTAATATCTGAGAAGAGAACGGTGTTATATAAGTTACCCAAATTAGGAATAAATTCCTTCGCATCAGGAAAATCAGAGATTTACTTGATACACTCCATATTAAAAAATGGGGAAAGTTCTGGTTCAAAAGTATTGACAAAATAAATAAAGTATGATATCATTAAGTTTAATTTGAGGAGAGGTGCCCGAGTGGCTGAAGGGGGCTGCCTGCTAAGCAGTTGTCCTCGCAAGGGGACCCAGGGTTCGAATCCCTGCCTCTCCGCCAGTCAACAGGGGTTAATAAACAACTGAGGAGAGACGCTTGAATCAGCGCTTTTTAGTAAAAACAACAACTAAGGTTTTACTTTTAATTGCCTGCCTTTCTGCTTTCTTAGATGTGCTGAAAATTCATAGGGGGATAATTTTTGTATATTCAGTCTTGCTGGTTTTATTTATCTTCTTCTTCATAAAAAAGATTAATTTAAAAGCTTTTATCTTGTTGAGCGGCTGTAACTTAATTTTATTTACCGGGTTTAAGATTATAAACGGGATTGAAATTAAAAATTTAATCTTTTTTATCGTGACATATTTATTTTTATTAATGCTTTTTTACTTAATTTATTTAAGACGAAGTTCATTTTCAAAAGAAAAGTTTAAGAAGGAGAAAGGTTTTATAACAAAACTCATGGTTTTAAAAGCAGCAAAAACCAAGATAAATCGAAAAGTTGATAATGTAGATAGAGGGATAGAAGATATTTTAAATATTTATGACCTGAATAAGGAATTTGAGAAAATTCAAAAACTGGAAGATGCATTAAAGGTTTTCAGTCAATTTTTCAAAGACCGCTATGACACGGATAGATATTTT
Organism: Candidatus Mcinerneyibacteriota bacterium; assembly: GCA_030630935.1. Classification (GTDB taxonomy): domain Bacteria; phylum AUK180; class AUK180; order JAQVHJ01; family JAQVHJ01; genus DAOVMD01. The sequence goes on from DAOVMD010000021.1 coordinate 13,868, forward strand.
TTCATTTTCAAAAAAGAAGATGAGTCTGATGTATCCTTTGAGAAAGTTTCCAATGGTTTTAATTTAGAGCATTCAAAGATATCGTCAATTAATCTTAAGAACCTGAAGGAATTAGAGCAGCTTTTTTATTCAGATAAAACGGTATTCTGCAAGGATTTTAGGAAATCAAAAAAGTACCACCAACTCTATGTTTATTTTCCTGCTGCAGAATTTGTAAGTATTCCGATAATTTCTGAGGATCTTGGCGTTGGTTTGTATATTTTATTTTCTAATCCAACCAAGCCATTTCCGAGAACTCTAAGGAAGGAGCGGGATACCCTTGCCCAGTTAATAAACGGGATATTAAGGAAGACCCTTCTTTATGTTAAGATGGAACGTCTTTCTGAGATAGATGGGCTTACCAAAATTTATTCGAGAGGTTATTTCAATAAAATACTTGAAGAGTTGATCTCAGTCGATCAAAAGGAACAGAAATGTTTTTCTCTTTCAATTTTTGATATAGATTTTTTTAAATCCTGCAATGATAATTATGGCCATCAATTTGGTGATTATGTTCTTCGCAAATTATCCGACTTAGTCACCAGGTCTCTTACGGATAAGGAGATATTTGCCCGGTACGGCGGAGAAGAATTCATAATAATCTTTCTCGGTCTAACAAAAAAATATGCAGGTAAGATATTGGAGGATATTCGCAAGACAATCGAAGATTATGAATTCAATGCGGATAGAAACTTTGTCAAATTAACTGTTTCATTTGGATTGAGCCAATTTCCTGAAGATGGAGCTGACTCCAAAACAATTCTCAAGAATGCAGATCAGGCATTATATACTGCAAAAAACACCGGTCGGAATCGGGTCGTGGTTTTTGACAGAGACGCACGTGATGAAATGGATAAAAAAACAAAGAAAAATACCAGACAGGGACTTGAAAGAGACTTGTAAGAGACGGTTTACATCAATGGTTTCATCTATAAAACGACTGTTTTCAGTTCTCTGTAATATTAACATTTTGATATTGTAACATCAAATAACACAGCTCTGAATAGTAAATATTCTTCTCACCTTTAACGCTATGTAATCAGCGCAATATTCACAAAATTGTAATATAATAAAATTATTTAAAAAAATATTCTTCTTTTTCTCTTTTTTACTTGACAAACTTGACATTATATG
>DAOVMD010000060.1 GCA_030630935.1 Candidatus Mcinerneyibacteriota bacterium
GTGTAAGTGCTATATTCCCTATATTACAGGATTTACAGTAATTAGGTTAAAAATAGATATTGGGGTATTTTAATGAAAGACTATGTCGCTATTTCGCCTTGCAAGAATCGGTGTTTAATGTTAACAGGAGGAATTTCATTTTTATTATTAATGATTGAAAAATCTGTTGAAAATAAAGCAAAAAAACATTCGTTAATATCACTGATTGTAGGAGGAATTCTTTTTTCAATTGAGCTATGTCTTTTTATAGATTTGATTAAAAATCCAATGGACTTATAATCATATCAAGGAGTCTGGTATGAGGAAATATAGTAATAATAAAATTTTAATATTGTCTTTTACATACAGACTATCAATTTTCAGTTTAATTCTTTTTAGTGGTTAAGGAAGGGCACTTATTATGATTTTGCTCTTAATAATAAACTTTGTTATACTTAACTTAGGATTCTATTTAACGTATAGAGGAAGTTCCTTATTAATAGAATTAATAGTTGAAAAATCTTCTGATAATCGAAGTAAAATGCTTGGATTAATATCACTAATTGTAGGAGTAATTATCTGTTCGGTTGAGCTGTGCTTTTTCTACTTTCTTATTAATAATTTTACTTGGGATTGTTAAATGAAAAATGAATGCAACAGTATTGATGTAAAGATATCAAGGAGTCGGAATGAGGAAATGCATTATTTTAAAAATTTTAATCTTGTTATTAGTTTCTTTTTTGTATTTCTCTGCGCTCTCTGCGTCCGGAGTTTACCCCGTTTTTTCGGGGCGGTGAAAATTTCTACATTCGATTGCTTATAAGTATCTCTCGCTCTAAAATTTATATCGTAATCAAATAATAAATACAAGTCTTTTTAAAGTCTCCTGTCGGTCTTTTCTTTGTTTTGGTTTTTTCTCTTTTTTTATCGAATGGGTGTCTTATTTCTTATGGTCAGGGCGCCCGGCCGGTCGCCCCTACTGCATTGTCATAAATAAAGCAAAAACATTCTTACTTATTCATTTTTCATTTTTACTTTTTCATTGCGAAGTGATTGGTAAAACATATTGACAAGTTTATTTAATTCTGATAGAATAAAGATAAACAGGAGGTTCTATGTCTCTTTCTTATTCAATAACTCAAATCACTTCAACTATTTGTGAATTAATGGATCTGCCTTTCCCTAAGGATGCGGATATTGATTTCATCGATAGTGTAATGAAAGTTTTCAATGATAAAAACATAGATAAGATTGATAAGTTTCTTTTCTATGCTCCTGATGCAATAGGGAAAAGTTTGGTTAAAAAATTTCCAAACGAATTTGATAAGATAAGGAAATTGGCATCTACTGAAGTTGAAATGATTTCTGTATATCCCACTAAAACTCCGGTATGTTTTGCTTCCATGTTAACCGGAACCCTTCCCGAGGTTCACGGTATTCAGTCATACAAAAAAAATGTTCTCTATCAACTATCCCTCTTTGATTCCTTGGTTCTGGGTTGTAATCCGGATAACGTTGTCAATGTTGCTGTCAAAGACTCCACCCTTGACCTCATCTTCAGGGATCGCCCAATGGAATATTATTCTGAAAAATACGATAAACAAGTTAACGACCGTGCAATTCAACTTATTGAAAATAAAGACTTTGACTTTATCCTGGTTTATAACCAGGAATATGATGATTCCCTGCATAGTACGGGGATTGAGTCGCCTCAATCAATCGCAGCAATGAAGAATCACGTACAAAGTTTTATTAAATTAGTTAAGGTTTGTGAAACAAATTGGTCTGGTTATAATAGAGCATATTTATTTGCTCCTGATCATGGTGCACATGATGACCCGGAAACCGGCAAAGGAACACACGGGGAAAAAATTCCTGATGATATGGAGATCGTTCATTTTTGGGGAATCTACAAAAAGAGAGACTGATAATGAATAAATATCTACCTGATTTTATTATTAATAGATTTAAGGAGCATAAATATAAAGGCTTCTTTAAAGGAACCATCCTAATGATTGATATTGTTGGTTTTACAGAAATAACCGAGAGGCTAATTACTCATGGAAAAGAAGGCTCAGAGATTTTATCGGATATAATTAATCAGATATTTGAACCTACAATAAATGAAATCTATAAAAAAGATGGATGGATCTCTTCATTTGCAGGGGATGCATTTACTGCGATTTTTGAAACGCCGGCTTCTTTATCTGCCATTTCGGCATCAGAAAGGATACAAAAATTATTCAGGAAGTTTAATGTAAAAACTAAGTTTGGAAAATTTAATTTAACAGTAAGAATAGGTTTATCTTGTGGTAAAATTGACTGGGGAATAATTAAAAATGAAAACCAGAACACCTATTTCTTCCGTGGTGCTGGCATAGATACCTGTGCTTTGACCATGCATCACAGTAAATCGGGGGAGATAATACTTCATAAAAATCTTTTTCAATTAATTAGTAAGAAAGTTACAGCAAAACGAATGAAAGCCGGTTTTTATATTTACCAGGAACACATTACCCAGGAAGAACCAAATAGGATTAAGGTTAAAAAACTAATAAAAAAGATTGCTTCCAGTTTTTTCCCCGAGTCGATTGTTAAATTTAAGGGACTTGGTGAGTTCAGGAACATCATACCTGTTTTTATTTCGTTTAAGGAGAGATCAGGCGAGCTTCATAATTTTTTAAAAATCGTGATTGATAAAACATATCAATATAATGGTTATTTTAATAAAGTAGATTTTGGTGATAAGGGCGGAGTTATTGTTGTTTTATTTGGAGCACCTCGAGGAATAGAAAATATTCATAGACATGCAGTAGAATTTATTCTTGATTTAAAGGATTCTGTTTCATCATTAGCAGATATAAAAGCGGGATTAACTGAGGGACTGGTTTTTGTTGGAATAATCGGGAGTAAATTCCGTTCTGAATATACTGCTTTGGGAAAGGTTGTCAATCTCTCTGCGAGATTAATGGAGACTACTAAAAAGAACGGAATATATATAGATGAAAAGCTTGCCAGGGAGATTACCGGGAGGTATAAAATTGAAAAGAAGAGAGCAAAAAAGGTAAAAGGATTCAAGGGTTTAATTTCAATATATAAATTATCTGGAAAAGTAAGTTCATTTGATTTTTTCTATTCAGGAGAAATGTTCGGACGCAAAGAAAAATTAAAAAGGCTATTGAAATTTATTAGTCCAATCTATAAATTTAAATTTGGAGGGATAGTATATATTGACGGTCCTGCAGGGATAGGTAAGAGCAGGCTGGTGCATGAACTTCAACAGAGAATTGATCTTAATAAAACGAGCTGGTTTTATTTTCAAACGAATGAAATTCTCAAGGAAAGTTTCAATCCGATTATATATTTTCTAAAGAATTACTTTAATCAATTAGAAGAAAATTTAGAAGAAGAGAATAAAAAGAATTTTGAAAAGAAATTGAAAGGTCTTCTTAAAAAAGTTAATGATCCAGCTATTAAGAATGAATTAATCAGGACAAAGGTTTTTCTCGGGGCATTGATAAATTTATTCTGGCCGGGATCTCTTTATGATCAGGTTGGTTCTCAGATGAAACTGGAAAATACTTTCTTTGCACTTAAAACATTAATAAAAGCAGAAAGTCTGGTAAACCCGGTTATAATTGAGATTGAAGACGGTCATTGGCTTTATCCTATGACTATACGTTTTTTAAAAACCCTAACCATGAATGTCAAAAAATTTCCTTTTATCATTATATCAGCATGTCGATTTAATGATGATGGAACTTCCTTCAGAATTCCACTTGAAGAAGTTCCCATGAATTCAATTAAGTTGGAGAAATTAGATAAGGAATTAACCAAAGAAATTATTATAGAAAAACTTGGAAATGAAGTAACGACCAAACTATCAAACTTAGTATTTAAAAAAAGTGAAGGAAATCCTTTTTATGTAGAGCAGATTTTGATGTATTTGAAAGAATCAAATTTTTTAACTTTCTTTAATGAAAAGTATGATATTAAAAAAGAGAAATTTGAGATTCCGGGAAAAATCAGCACGATTATAATCTCACGTTTAGATAAACTGTCCCATGACTTGAAAGATCTTGTGAAAACGGCTTCTGTCCTGGGGAGAGAATTCTCTATAAGTGTTTTATCGGGAATGTTAAGGTGGCAGGTAATTAAGAAAGAAGTGAAAAGGATTGAAGATGAAAACATCTGGAGTGCAATCTCTGAAATCAATTATATCTTCAAGCACGCGTTAATACGTGAAACCATTTATGAAATGCAGCTGAAAAAGCGGTTGAGAAAATTACATAAATTAGCAGGCGATATTATAGAGAGATTTTATAAGGATGATTTAGTTCCCCATTATGGCGAACTTGCGTATCACTTTGATAATGCAGAAGTTAAGAGAAAAGCAAAATCTTACTTACTTTTAGCAGGGAGCTTAGCGAAAGAAGCTTATAAAAACGAAGAAGTTTTACAGTTATTTGATACAGCAGAGAAATATCTAACTAATCGGGAGAAAGTTTTTTATAATCATCAAAAAGCTGAAATCTATTATCATATTGGAGATTGGAAAAAAACAGAAACTATCCTTAAGGGGAATCTCTTAAGGGCAAAGAGACTTAAGTATAAAAGATTAGAATTGAAAATTAAAAATTTTCTTGGTGCACTTTATAATACAAAAGGAGATTATGTAAAGAGCTCTAAAATATTATTAAAATTATATAAAGATACGAGTAAACTAAAGAGTAAAGAATTATTTTCAAGTGTTCTAAATAATCTAGGAAATTTATATGTCAACAAAGGAGAGATAATTAAGGCAATTGATTATTATAAAAAAGCCATAAGGATCAGTAAACGATTAAAAAGTATTAAAAATATCCCTGGTTTTTATAGTAATCTGGGAGATTCTTACAGGTTCATAGGAAAACCTAAAAAGGCAGAGAAATATTTTGAAAAAGGTTTAAAAATAGCAGAGAAGACAAATGATAAATTTGTAAAAGACATTATTCTTGGAAATCTCGCAATCTTATATTTTCAAAGGGGAGACTTAGAATTATCTTCTGAAACTTTTCAGAAACAGTTACAAGTAGCAATTGAACTGGGAGATAAATTTGGGGAAGCATTAGCGTATGGAAACATTGCAACAATCCATTGGGGTGAAGGAGAATTTGAAAAATCACAGGATTTATTATTGAGAAAAATGGAGATAGTGAAAGAACTGGGAAACAAAAGAAGCTTAAATATAATCTATGGTAACTTAGGTAGTTTATATCTATCTTCAGGTGACCTTACAAACGCAGAAAAATGCTTCATGAAAAAATTGAAAGATGCGGAAAAGATGAAAGATGAATATAATATTGCGATTTCTTTTGGATATTTAGGATGGTTATCAAAACGGAAAAAACAATATAATAAAGAAATGAAATATTTTACAAAAGCAATTTCCTTATGTAGGAAGTTAAAAGAAAAAGATTTCCTTTGTGAGTATTTATGTGAAAAAGCAAACCTTCTCTTTTCCATGAAAAAGTATAAAGAATCCAAAAAACTAAATATGCAGGCATCAAAAATTGCAAATGAATTGAAGTTCCATGAAAAAATTACATTTACTAAAATCCTTGAATTAAAACTGTTTGGTCTAAAGGATATCCAAAAATCAGAATCAGGAATGCTTAAATTATTATCAAAAAAGGTAGATATTAATGCTCAAATATATTTTGAATTGTGGAAACTGACAAAAAAAGAGAATTACAAAAAAGAAGCAAAGAAGTTATTAAAACAGATTTCCAATAAAACAAAAAAGCTTGAATATAAAGAATTATTAAAGGAACTTTAGAATAAAAATTTTTAGGAGATTGAAATGGGAGATAACTTGATTTCAGGATGTGGAGTCCATCATATTTCAATTAAGGCACGAAATTTTGATAAGTCATTGGAATTTTACAGGGATGTTTTGGGGTTTAAACAGAAACATCTCTGGGACCATGAGACTGGTCCGGTAGCCTTACTTGACCTGGGTGACGGTAATTACCTGGAAATCTGGTCAGGAAGCCATGGTTCAGCATCTGAAAAGACCGGAATAATACATTTTGCATTAAGGACAGATGACCTTGACGGTTCAGTAGAGAAATTAAGGTCAATCGGAGTTAATATTACACTGGAACCCTTGGATATAATCATACCCGGAACTCCTGAACTAAATGCCCGAATCGCCTTCTTCCATGGTCCCGATGGAGAGTCAATTGAACTATTCATGGAATATACTGCTGCGCTTCGCTTATAATGAATAAGTAATAATGAAGAATGAATAAGTAAGAATATTTTTGCATTAATAATTACAATGCTTTTGTTTAGAGCAATATTCATTAATATAAAGTTTTAATTATCCTTTAATTAACCAACAAAAAGAAATTGTTTTCTATTCACGACTTTCTTTTCTCTGAGCTCGACAGTAAAATTGTTTTTATCATTTCAATTTGACAAACGGTAACATTTATAGTATAATAATATTGTAAAAGCAAGGTTAACGATGAATGATATTGCAGCAGAGAAAAGAAAAAAGGCAGCAAAAAATCTAATGTTTTTTATTTCAGTTTTAATAATATATATTATTTGCATTGTTATTTTAAAATTTTGGGTATTGCCATGGAGAAGGGATGTAAGAAGGGAGAAGTGTATTGAAAAGATATTAATTCTAAAGGATGTGGTTAAAGAATTTAAAAAAGATTTTAAAAGATATCCCGATGATTGGACAGAACTCGTTTCAAAGGGATATCTTAAATGTATTCCACGTTGTCCTTGGGCTTCTAATGCTTACATATATATAAATGAAGGGGATTCTTTTCGCATTGAATATTTTAGCCCCAGAAGCCATAAAGGAAGTCGTTTGAAAGAATTGTATTATGACTCAGAAAAGGGCTTAGTTATAGTTGACAAAGATTAACATCTGTTGTATAATATTGCAAAAGCAGGGATAATAATGAATGATATAAGAGAAAAGAAAATAACATGGATTTCGAAGTTTTGTCTTTTTAATTATTGGTTATCTATTTTCAGTGCCGTTCTTTTTTTATTTTGCTTAGTATTTTATATTCTCGCTATATTGAGCGGGAAGCTGAACATTCACGGAACATGGATTGAATTGCCTTTGATAAGCTTGCTATGGATGGGAATGATCTTCTGGATCCTTTCATACTTTATTTTATTCGCCAACGGAGCCCACTTAACGTTTAGCGGAGTTATCTTATTAATAGCATTAATATTTGGAAAATCTTCAAAAAACCGAGATAAAAAACATTTATTAACATCTCTGGTTATAGGAGTAATTATTTTTTCGATTGCGCTGTATATTTACCCCTTTGTCATTAATTTGGGAATTACTAGAAAAATAATTGAAGAATTTTTGAACATTTTTTATAATCTCTTTCTTTATATTTTGCTTATATTTTCTTTTACCGGCTTGTTTTTTTGTAATAAAAAAATGAATTTAAGACCCAAAAAGTAAAGTTATTCCTTGACAAACTTAATAAATTATTTTATAATATAGATTATGTATAATCTTAAAAAAACAGGAGGAAGCAAACTTATGAAGAAGTTAATCAGTTTGACTTTAGTGTTAGTTTTCCTGGGTGTGTTTATTGTAGGATGTGGTAAGCCACAACCGCCCGCACCGGCACCTACCCCCACACCGGCGCCAACCCCGGCACCGACCCCAGCCCCAACACCCGTACCGGATACTCAAGCTTCACTTAAACTTGACAAGACCACATTTGCACCGGGAGAGGAGATCAATCTTACATTTTTTGCATCTGCAAAATGTGAGAAAAATGCTTGGATAGGTATCATCCCGTCTACTATTTCTCATGGCAGCGAGTCAGAGAATGATAAACATGACGTGAGCTATAAATATCTTAAAGGGCAAAAATCAGGCGTTTTAAAATTTAAAGCCCCTACCAAACCCGGAAATTACGATTTCAGGTTGAATAGTACTGACAGTAACGGCGTAGAGCTTACCTATATTGCTTTTACCGTTGGCACAACAACCCCAACCCCAACCCCGACTCCAACCGGTACGGCTTCAATTAAGCTTGAGAAGACCACATTTGCACCGGGCGAAGAGATCAAGGTTACATTTGTTGCATCAGCTGATTGCAAGAGCAATGCCTGGCTTGGAATTGTCCCGTCAAGAATTGCTCATGGCAGTGAAGCGGAGAATGATAAGCATGATTTAAGATACAAATACCTTAAAGGTAAAAAATCAGGTGTTTTAATTTTCAAAGCCCCTACCAAACCCGGTAATTATGATTTCAGATTAAATAATACCGATAGTAATGGTAAGGAAGTTGCATATACTTCTTTCGTAGTAGGTTCAAAAACCACTGTCCCTTCAGGAGCAGCAACACTTAAGTTGGACAAGAAGGTTTTTAATCCTATGGAAGTTATGACAATAAAGTATACTACCCCAACAGGTTTCAAATCAACCGCATGGATCGGGATTATTCCTTCAAGGATTCCACACGGTAATGAAGCAACGAATGATAAGCACGATATTCGCTATAGATATCTCAAGGGCAAAACCTCGGGTGTTTTAACCCTTAAAGCCCCGAACAAACCAGGTAATTGGGATGTTAGAATGAATAATGCAGGTAAGGAATATACTTCTATTTCATTTGTAGTTCGTGGTTCAGACCCTAAAGGCCCGACACTTAAATTGGATAAAACAGTATATGCTCCCGGTGAAGAGATCACGATTACATATACTGCTCCGGGACACTATCCACAGAATGCTTGGATTGGAATTATTCCATCACATATTAATCATGGTAACGAATCTGAGAACGATAAGCATGATGTTAGATATAGATACCTGAAGAAGAAAACTTCCGGCGTTATCAAGTTCAAAGCACCCACAAAAAAAGGTAAGTGGGATGTTAGAATGAATGATTCAGATAACAACGGCAAAGAAGTTGCTTACGTTACATTTGAAGTAAAATAACTTCTTAGTTTTTAATTATTAATAACTTAAGCAGACCTCGTTTCTTGTAGACGGGGTCTGTTTCTTTTTGTCTAATTGTTCCCTGTTAATTAATACATTTATTGTTGCACGATTGGTCAATTGGCCAATCGTGCAACTGAAAACAATGTTTTTAATAACGATTTATAGATACGTCCATATCCGGCTTGCTTCCGAATAATAGCCTCTCTATGCTATTACCATTTCTGTCTGCGCTTCTTCTTGTTTCTCTTTGCGATCTCTTTTTTCATATCCTTTTTTCTCTGGACAAAAGCACGGTGTTTCTTTCTTCTTTCAAAGAAATGGATTTCTTTCTGTAATTTGAGATAGCTTCTGTACCTTCCTTCATCAAGAGTTCCATCTTCAAGAGCTGAGTTTACTGCGCAGCCAGGTTCATTATTATGCCGACAGTTTTTAAATTTACACTGTCTGATAATCTTTTCAATTTCATCAAAGACAACAGAGATTGATCCTGAAATATCTTCGCTAACCTGTAACCCCCGGATTCCTGGAGTGTCGATAATTATTCCACCAGCGGGAAGAAAGTGCATTGACTTGGTAGAAGTTGTATGACGGCCTTTTCCGTCTTCTCTGATACTCTTAACAGCAATTTTGTTATTTTGCAGAAGAGTATTTATTAAAGTAGACTTACCTACTCCAGATGATCCGACAATAACGGAAGTCTTGCCAAACGTGAAATAATTCTGAAGTTCTTCAATTCCTTGTCCTGAAATTGAACTGACAATATGTATCTCCACATTATGAAACGCTTGATAGACCATAGAGATGTACCCCTGAATCTTAGAACATAAATCGGCCTTACTAAGGATCACGACCGGAACCGCATTGCTATTAAGAATCATCGTGATGTATCTCTCAAGACGTCTCGGATTAAACTCCTGGTTTAAGGATGTTATTAAAAACACAGTATCAACGTTCGCAGCAATAGGCTGACTGTCACTTGAAACACTACTTGACCGGTGACCATCAACGGACTTTCGAGTAAGAAGACTCTTTCTCGGTAGGACCTTCTCGATGATCGCATGATTCCCTGAAACCAAGTCTTTTATGGTTGCGCTTCTAATTAGAACCCAATCCCCGACGGTAGGGAAATCAATTGATTTTGTAGTTTTAAATCGGAATTTTCCTGAAATGATTGCAGAGAATTCTCCTAATTCGTTCCGGATATGAAACTCACTTCTTTGCTCTTCAGTTACACGGGCAACTGAAAATTCGGAAAACTCTTCCTCAGAAACAGAGCTCTGAAAAAAAGTATTCCAACCTATTTTTATTAATGAATTCATTTTCTTTATTAACTCCTTTGTTATTATTTGTGGAACCTCTAATTTTTTGGTTCCAATGAAATTTCTTGGAGACATATTGTAAAATGTCCCTACTATTATCAGCATTTTTAAAGTTTTCAAACATAATATTTCCTCCTTTAATTGATTTTTGTGTTAAATGAAACGCTTTCATTTTTCCTCCTTTTGTTTTAATTCCGGTTAATGTAAATTAGATGATTAGGTTGGTTCTTATTCTATTGAGATGTGCTATGATATGGCTCTACAATAAACTATACCATTTAAATCCTTTTGATTTTTTTAAATATTCTTTTGAATGTCTCTATTGTGGTGTGAAAAAAACTTAATTAACCTCAAAAGAGGCATAACTTTTTATGTCTTCTGAACTAGCAGAAAGAACCAACCCGCAGTATTCTACTGCAATGGCAATGTCTAACATAAAAGCCTCCTTTAAGATTTTAAGGTTAATTAATTACAGGTAATTATAACACGAGATAATTTTATTGTCAAGAAATTTTACAGAATTGATCTAACAATATCAAAACCGTGGACAGAAAAAAGCAAAGGAAAAAAACAAAAGAAAAATCTTTTAACTCTTTAGCAGGTCGACGACCGGAGAGAGGAGATCCCGCATTTTACATCGGGAGACGACAAAGAGACTTGTAATGAACTATAGCATCGCTTCGCTTTGCATTGAAGAAGGAATAATTAACAATGACCTTCCTGCAAAAACAAGGTATCAAAAAAGTGTTTTGATAGCGAGTTTAGGTAAAAAAACAAAATTTTGAAAATTTATTTTTAGGTTCA
>DAOVMD010000242.1 GCA_030630935.1 Candidatus Mcinerneyibacteriota bacterium
AATTATAATTATAAAACGACTGATTGTCATTGCGAAGAAGCGTAGCGACTGCGGCAATCTCATTTTTTTTACAAGACAAATGAAAAGAATAACAAGAATAAGTAACTCTCCGCCCTGAAAAAACGGGATAAACTCCACGTATCGGGAGACTTTTACGAGACTTATAATGGAAAATTAAAAAGCGTTTAAATATGTTTATTTAACATCTGAATATAATGAGAAAATGAAATATAAAAAATGTATTAATTAAATATTACTAAAGTTGAACTCAAACATAAATGTACCAATAAGATCAAAAGAATTATATTTTTCTGCTCTCTGCTATCTGCTCTCTCTTCGGTTAACGAAGTTAACCGAAGTCTTATTTCAATAAATTCTCTAATAACCCTTTACCGAGTGCTAAGAATATTGGTGCTGCAACGAGAGCAACGACAGACATAAGCTTAATAAGAATATTCATAGATGGTCCGGATGTATCCTTAAATGGATCACCTACAGTATCACCAACGACTGCAGCTTTGTGAGCGTCGGAACCTTTTCCACCGAGATTTCCTTCTTCGATATATTTTTTTGCATTATCCCATGCCCCACCGCCATTTGCCATCATAATTCCTAAGAGTACACCTGATGCAGTTGCTCCAGCCAGGAATCCACCGAGAGCTTCTCTTCCGAATAAAAACCCAACCAATAGTGGTGAGATAACAGCTACAATTCCCGGTAGAATCATTTCTTTCAATGCAGCTTTCGTTACGATATCAACACAGGCTGCATTATCCGGTTTCGCAGTACCTTCAAGGAGACCTTTGATCTCCTTAAACTGCCGGCGAATTTCAATAACCATTTTATTTGCAGCTTTACCAACTGATTTCATTGTAAATGCCGACATTATAAAAGGTAATAGAGCTCCCAATAATAATCCAATAACAGTGGTAGGTGAGAGTAAGTCGATTCTATCGATCCCTGCAGTTTTGCTGTATGCAGAGAATAATGCCAGTGCGGTTAATGCAGCAGACCCGATTGCAAATCCTTTACCCATTGCAGCGGTTGTATTACCTAAGGTATCGAGTTTATCTGTAATCTTTCTTATTTCCGGTCCAGCTCCTGACATCTCAGCAATTCCACCTGCATTATCAGCGATTGGTCCGTAGGAATCGGTTGACATGACAATCCCAATTGTTGACAACATACTAACTGCGGCGATTGCAATTCCGTAAAGACCTAAAGTCCAGTATGAAATAAATATTGCAATTGCAATGGTAATTAAAGGTAAAATTGTACTTTCAAATCCGATTGCAAGACCATAAATAATTATTGTTGCAGGACCGGATTCTGCCTGTTTTGCAAGTTTTTTAATAGGTGGTCCTGATGTAAAATATTCGCTCTCTAAACCTATTAACAACCCGGCAACTAAGCCTGTAATAATTGTCCAAAATGCATTTAATTCCATACCGGTAAATTTTATTATAAAGAACGCACCGATAATAAAGAGAATTCCACTGAGATATGTAGAATTTCTTAATGCCGATTGCGGGCTGAATTTTTTAAGAATTCCCATGGATAATATTCCAAAAAACGAAGCCAATAATCCAACCGAGATTAATAAAATTGGGAAACTCATATAAATCAATTGTTGATCCGGATTATTAATAAACATTGCATACCCTAAAGCAATTGATGCAATAACTGAGCCGACATATGATTCAAAAAGGTCCGCACCCATTCCAGCAGTGTCACCAACATTATCCCCGACATTATCAGCAATTACCCCGGGATTTCGTGGGTCATCTTCAGGGATTCCTGCCTCTAATTTTCCGACCAAATCCGCTCCGACATCAGCACTTTTTGTATAAATCCCCCCGCCAACTCTGGCAAAGAGTGCAATTGAGCTTGCCCCCATTGCAAAACCAGTTATGATTTTTGGATCTCGTGTCAAATAAAAAACAATTCCAACTCCGACAAGACCTAATGAAGCAACTGTCATACCCATTACAGACCCGCCCTTGAAAGATATAATTAGAGCTTCAGGGGTTCCGCCTGTGATTGCACCATGACAAGTTCGACCTGCTGACCTGGTTGCTGCTTCCATTCCAATGTATCCTGCGAGCATGGAACAAAAAGCACCACCAAGGAAGGCAATCGCTGTTCCAATTGATAAGAAATATGCTAATAAGCCAAAAACAATTATTATAAATACTGCAATATAAGAATATTCACGTTTTAAAAAAACCATTGCTCCTTTATGTATTTCTTTGACAATCTCTTTAATCTTTTCATTTCCTTCAGGTTTTTTCATAAGTAAGAGGAAAGTCAGTAGAGCAAAAGCTAAACCTAAAACACCTAAAATTGGATAAATAAGTGTAAATTTTTCTAAATCCATGGTTTTTTCTCCTATTTATATGAGTTACGGTTAATTTTATCATATATCCCGAAAAAAAGCAAGAAAATTTTAATGTATTTTATTTGTTATATAATAAATTTTATAAATTAAAAATTTTGACATTTATTTAATAAGTATGTTATAATGATTAAAAAGGAGTAATGATCATGAATCATGATGAGACACTTGATGTTTTTGGTTTAATTTGTCCCTTGCCGATTGCAGAGACTGCAAAAAAGGTAAAGACAATGAAGAGTGGCATGGTCCTGGAGGTTATTGCGACTGATGAGGGAGTCAAAGCCGACTTCCCAAGTTGGTGTGAAAATACAGGCCATAAACTTTTAGAAATTACTTGGGATGAGTCCGAGGAAGCATTCAGAATCTACATAAAAGTAAAATAAAAACTTTTTAACAGGGATTTATGGGATTAACGGGATGAAAAACAAAAAATAAACTTAACTCGCTTCGCTCAAACTTTTTTATTTTACAGGGAACTTAAGAGAACATAAGAGAACATAGTATCGCTACGCTCTGCAAGGAAAAAGTAAGAATGAAGAATGAATAATGGGTTTACTTTATTTAGTATGCTGCACTTGTTTAAAGCATGTGATGCTTAAGGATTCGATCGAATGTAAAAAAAATATTTCACCGCCCTGAAGTGAATTCGGGGTAAACTCCGGACGCAGAGAAAATAAAAAAAGAAAAATGAATATTAAATTTTGATCTATGAAAAAACTATTCTCTATAAATTCTTTTGAAATCGTTTACGATTCTTATGAAAATGATTCATAGCCTAGGGGTTTACCCCTAGGAGACGATTGAAAACAACTAGCCCTTTAGGGCTATTATGAAAATAATAAAAGAAAAAAATATTTAAAAGGGAACTTAAGAGTAAGAAACCACGTGGGGGTTCATATTAAAAAACTAACGAGATTTTTTTAAATACTAAAATGGAGAAGAGAACCAATAGATTTAATTCGTTGGAATTTTCTAATTATATTTTTTCAGGAAATAAATTATATCATCAAATAATTCAGGAGCATCATTATCCAATGTCATAACATGATATGAGTTTGTAAAAACTTTTAATTTCTTATCAGAACTTCCTAATAATCGGTATGTTTCTCTTGGGTTTTTATTAGAGATTACATGATCATCTTTTGCATAAAAAAGTCTCGAAGGGATTTTAATTTTTGGAAGGCTTTTCTTACCATACTTAACAGTTCTTAGGAATTCTCCAATTGCTTTCACGGGAACTATTTTATAATACTCTTCCTGCTTTTCTGTGCTTTTAATATCACCACCGACTCCTTTTACTGATTTTAAGAATAACCGACCAATTGCATATCCAAATAAATGCGAAAACTTTGAGACGAATGGAGCACAGATTAAAGTTAAGGTGTTTGCTTTTTCCCCGAGTTTTTCAGCTAAGATTGCCCCCAGAGTACCGCCCATTGAGAGTCCTATTATATTTATTTTATCAGAAGTTTTTAAGAGCTTTAATGCTTTATTCTCCAAAGTATTTATCCAATCTTCAAATGTTATATTTGTTAAGTCTTTCCATTTCGTGCAATGTCCCGGTAATTTTGGGAGAAAGACCTTGAAGTTTTCCTTGTGAATTTTTTCTGCCAAGTCTATTATTGCTTGAGGAGTAGATGTGAATCCGTGAATTAAAATAACACCATTTTTATTGAAATTATTGGTCATCATTGTTCTCTAAATATTCTTCAATTATATATTTTCCATCTCTAACACCTTCTTGAAAAAGACCTTGAATAAAATCTTTATCGAATTTCAATGCTTTATTCAAATAATACCGTTCATCCGGGTAAATATTAATAATGATTTTATCTTTTTTCTTCTGAATAATCGGAATGGGTTCCTTCTTTGTGAAAATTGTAATGAGTACATCCAGATCCTCGGAGATTACTGCAGAGATGGGGACATTCTCCCCGATAATCGGGATACCCCCATCCATTTTAATATCACCATTGATATTTCCGGACGGGAATAAAAATGGGATCGAAGTACTAGCCCAAAGAATTTTTATTAATTGTTGTTTATCAAGCTCCTGGGCTACATGAAATTCCTTAATGTTTTTATAATGAAGGTTGGTTGTACAAATTATAAACTTTGTTTTTGATTTTATTATTTTATCATAATCAAGATTTGCATTCAGTATTTTCCTCATTGGTTCCGGGTTTAAAAAACCAAGGTTAAGTAATTCCCAGCCTTTTTTCCCGGCTAATAATAATTTTATTGCTGCTGAAGCTTTTCCTAATAAAAAAATCTCCAGAATATCAAAAACCAAACCGATAATTTTTCGTTTATCGATAAAGAATACATTTTCAAAAACGAGATTTTCCCAAATATTAAGAGCATTTTCAAAGTCACCCTGTGCAACAATTGCCCCGTTTAATGCCCCAACCGAAGTTCCCGCGACAACATCAAATTCGAGACCCAGTTTAAGTAATTCCTGAAGGACTCCCACTTCATAACTACCCCTTGCTCCACCTCCTGATAGAACCAGACCAATCTTTTTATTTCTCAGGTCAAGCTTTTCAGAATTTTGTTCAGCAGGAAGATATTTTCTGCTTGAATAAATTGAATTAAGTTTGTAAAAGAAATTGAAAAGTTCTAAAATTTTTCTTTTATTCTCGTCTCTTATAACTTTGTTCAGGACAATTATTGCCCCGGGATTAAAGGGGAGCGTAAGTGCCGAGGTTGTTTTTAAGAATTTATTTATTTTCTGCCTTTTCTTTAATTTCTCGAAATCTTTATACTTTTTAATTTTTAAAATGATGCCGGTAAATAATTCATCATTCGAAAGATCTTTTGACACCTTTACTTTTAATGTTTTGACCCAATATTTCAATAGTTGATTTTCAATTTCAGCAAGGTCAAATTCTTTTATTTTAATTTTGGAAATCCTAAGTAACTTATATATTATAGCTTTTTG
>DAOVMD010000264.1 GCA_030630935.1 Candidatus Mcinerneyibacteriota bacterium
ATTTTTTTATCCCATAATCGTGTAATCTCTGTTAAATCTTTTCAGTGTGATCAGTGTGTTCAGTGGTTAATTTTGCATTCAATTGTTCCTTTAAGCACCAGTGGTTATAAACAAGAGTATTATATTATGTTATACAAAATTATAGAAATTAATATGTCAAAGAACTGATTTATAGTAAATCATCTTATAAATGAACCTCTAAAAACTGTGTAAGTAAGAAAAGAGCTGCTTTATATATCTACTTTTGGGGCTGTTTTCTTTTGCATATTCTTTCATATTACTTTTCACACTACCTATTAAAAATAATCCGGTATATCTGATTTTTGTTTCTTAACCGGTTTGCGAATTTTAAACTTACGCTTGGAAATTTTTACTTTTTCTGTTGATTCACGACGAAAATCTAATTCCTCGTCGAATTCACCCGAAGTGCGAAGCCAGCTTAAAAGCTCCGGGTAATTTATGCTATAAACCTTGTTAGTCTTGGTAATTATATTAAAATGAATTAACCTGCTTAAATAAGTCTGAATTACACCAGGTTTCTTATTAAGGAAAAAAGAAAGCTCATTTAATTTTATGCCATCTTTATAAGCAAAAATCAGGAAAATTGATTTGAAGGAAACATCTCCGCTTATCATTGAAATAATCCTCTCAAAATAATTGGATAAACCTCTATCAAGATAATTTGAAATATTATCCGAAGACGAACCCATAAACTGAATAACAAAATCAATGACTGAAGGATTCCCAAAAGTATGTTCATAAAAATCACTTGGAACTTGAGCCACTCCCTGATTCTCAAGATACTTTTTCATTGAAGACTCTGAAAATCGATCTAAACAAATTAAATTCCCTGAATCAAAAATTTCAAATATGCTCTTGTGCTGGGAAGTTGATAATAAATTAAACATTAAAAGAATGTCGCCGGCTTCATTTAACTTCTTGACATCACCCGCGATATCTACATTATTAAACTTTTCTAACTTTAAAATTTCCTGGAAATTTAAAAACACAATCTTAATTTTTGAACCGGTAAGATCCTGAAGTAATTTCTTTATGCGTAAAAAATATTCAAATGAATAATCTATTGTATCTATATTTAACCCCTTCATTACAAATTCTTCTATTGTATTAATACCTACTAACTTTTCCTGAAGATACCTCCTGACTAAGGATAAATAAAGCCTCTTGAAAAATAACTCTGGAAAAGCTAAATTCTTCAAACAATCATAAACAAAAATATACTTCGATGTATAATCATGGAACAGTTGCGGCGTATAGAGGAAGGGATTTAAGACTGGGGCTGCATAAGGGATACCGTCTTGAATAAATCCGTTGTAAAAGTTTTTAAATTCTATCAGGTTCATGTTCTTCATAGTGTTATACCATTTTTCGTTATTATACCATACAATATAAAACTTTTCAATAAAATAATGCTATTCGGTGAACTCCGTTAACCGAATAGATAACAGATAGCAGAGAACAGACCCAGAATCACGCACTTCGTTAGGGTATCTGGACGCGGAATCAGTCGTTTTATAGATAGCATATAGCTTCGCTGATGTTTAACACTTGAACTATTGAACTATAGAAACATTTTTAACATTTAAACACATGCAAAGCATGCCCTTATAAAACATTTGAACCATTGAACTATCAGACGTGCCGTGGCACGTCTCTATAATAGCACTTGAACATTCTTCAACTCTTAAACTATTGAACTATCTCAACTCACGTACATTTGAACGTTTTAATAACACTTGAACCATTGAACCATCAGAACTTCCGCACATTTAAACGTTTTTTTAACTCTTGAACATTCTTCAACACTTGAACTATTGAACTATTCTAACTTCTTGAATACTTAAACGGGTTCTTAACACTTTAACGATTTAACTCTTGAACACTTGAACGCATGCGAAGCATGCCTTGAACATTTAAATCATCTATGCTTACCCTGGTACTTCTTATTTAACTTTTTAAAATTCTCTTTATACCACTTGTAAGTTTCTAATAATCCTTCAGCAATTGAATATTTATGTTTATACCCTAATACTTTTTTAATCTTAGTTGAATCGAGATATTGCCGGTCAATCTCTAATTTTGGTTTATGTTTACCTTTGATAACAGGTTTTAAATCAGATTTGATAACTTTCAAAATCGTATTCACCAAATCCAATATTTTAATTGGTTTTCCATGTCCCGCATTAAAGACTTCTCCGTGCAATTTTTTATTCTGAAGATTTCTTCCGAGGATTTCATAAATTCTTACAACATCTTTCACATAAAGGAAATCTCGTTCGGGAGTTCCATCACTCCTGATAACAGGGTCATTATTATTCAAGATACTCATCATTGTATCAGGAATAATTGCAGAGAAATGTAATTGTCCCGGTCCAAAGATATTTGCAAACCTTGTAATTACTATCGGCATTTTGTAAGCATAAAAGTATGACTTTGCAATCATATCTGCAGATGCTTTTGATACATCATAAGGAAAATGCGGTTGAAGTGGAAAGTCTTCCTTATACGGCAGTTTTTTATGGATTCCATACGATTTATCACTTGATGCAATAACAACCCTCTTCACTTTTCCATAAATCCTAATCGCTTCAAGGAGCATATAGGTCCCCCTGATATTTGATTCAAAAGTGGAAAGTGGACCTTCATTTGCAATTGATACAACTACTTGAGCAGCAAGATGATAGACAGAGTTAATGTTATATTTTTGAAGAACCCTATATAAGAATTCCTTATCAACCAGATTACCAATTACAATATTGATTTTGGAATCGATATTAAATAACTTTAAATTTTTAATCTCGTCCAAATCACGAACCATACCAACAACATTCGCACCCAGTTCAAAAAAATGTTTACACAGATTTGACCCGACAAATCCACCTGCTCCGGTTACCAGGATATTTTTATTCTTCCAGAATTTACTTTCATTACCTACTTGAACTTTAACCATTTCGCTTCTCCCTTTAAATAGAATTCATTAAATTCATTAAGATCCTTAAATGTATCCATACATTTCCAGAATCCTGAATGCTTATATGCTTTTAATTCTCCTGCCTTTGCCAATAACTCAAGAGGCTGAATATTCTTCTCTAAACCATCTTCTAAATATTTAAAAAACTTCTTGTTAAACACAAAAAATCCGCCATTTACCCAAAAACTCTGAACCGGTTTCTCTATGAATGTTTTAACATCATCTGATTTGTTTATAACAACCTTCCCATATTGAGAATGAGGTTTGACAATTACAACTGTACCTATCTTCTTATGCTTTCTGTGAAAAGTTAATACTTTCTTTATATCAATATCCGCAAGGCCATCACTGTAGTTCACCATAAAAGTTTTATCTGTTAGGTTCCCCCGGGCTAATAAAAGCCTCCGCCACATCGCAGTCTCCTGACCTGTGTCAAGGTATTCGGGTTTCGGTAGAAACTTGGGAGAATGACCAACATGTGATAATAAATTTATATCTTTAAATTTTTTCTTCTTCTCAGCTTCAAAATATTCAGTAATCTTTTTTCCTTTATAACCAATTAAAAGTACAAATTTATTATATCCAAAATGCAGATACCTGAGCATTAAATGTGTGATAATCGGGATATTCCCTATCTCTGCAAGAGGTTTAGGAATATACTCGGTCTTTTCAATTAACCTGGTTCCTTTTCCTCCGCATAATAATGCAATTTTCATAATTTAATCACCTTCTTTTAATAAATTATTAATCTGGTTGAAATATATTTTTGCAACGGCTTCTGTTGAATATTTCTCCTTCGCTTTTACAATTCCTTCCTCACGTAATTTGTTTCTCAATTTTGGATTTAAAGCAAGCTCCTCAAGTTTTTGTTTTAGATCATTAACATCGTTCTCCTTAAAAACTAAACCGGTTGTACCAATGATAAGTGTATATTCAAATGAAGATGCACTTAGTGCTTCTATCAGATATTGAACCCCCTTCTCTTTGATTAAGCAACCAAAGTATCCAATTACTACTCCATTTAAATTTAACGATTTTAGAAGCTCAGAATCACAGCTTTCCGGAGTGAATAATTTTCGATCATAAGCTAAGGGGGTAATAGTAATTTCTTTATTATAACCCTTACTGCGAAGAACTTTTATTATCTCATGACCTCCAGCATTAATAATATTTAAATACTTTAAAATGAACTTCTGGAAAAAACTAAACGGGAACTTATACTTTTTTAAAATATTCTGCCAGGAATCAATTATAAACTTATATCGAAAAATCACCTTTAAAAACGTAACTAAAAAACTTATAAATGAATAAACATCTTCTTGGACTATCACAACATCAAATTTTTCTTTAAATAAAAGAAAGAAGAATCCCAAAGAAAAAAAGTAAAGAGAAGGATGAAATAAAAAAAATCCCAAAAAGTAAATTACTTTGTAATTCTCATCAGTTAAGTTAACCTTTTCAAACTTTTCAGTCCTGTTCATTTCTTTTAAACACCAGTACTTGGGAGCTAAAAGTGTAATTTCAAGCTCGGGGTACTTTGAGAGATCTTTATATACTGTTCGATTTATATCTAATACAAAAGCATGGTTAATTATTAAAATCTTCTTCATTAAATTCCTTTGTACTACTATTAAAAGACTATTTCATTTTCTTTTATTTTATCATACAATCAATACATTGTCAACTTTTTTTAACCGTAAGATAAGAATAATAATTGCATGGACGCATCGAAGAGCTAGTGGAACACCCAAACCCGAACCAGTTTTTTTCATGTAATTAACGGAATATTTTGTTCATATGATAAGGGTCAAGACCCTTGACCCCTACTTTGTTTGGCAAATAATTCTTTTACCTATGATTGAATACTTAAGTTTTATATTTAAAATGATTACTCTAAACGAAAACAGGATAATATATAATGTCGAGTAGACGTGTCGTCCTCATAAATTTAATAGTGAGAACGACCGCCCCTCACAGAACCCGCCGTGCGGTTTTCCCGCAACGGGCTCTTCGCTAACATTCACATTA
>DAOVMD010000068.1 GCA_030630935.1 Candidatus Mcinerneyibacteriota bacterium
GTCTTGAGAAGGAATACATTTCCGAGGTTCAGTTAAAACTAGCATTGTCGCATCAGAAGAAAACCGGTTTATTACTTGGAGCCGTTCTGGTTAAGTTAGGTTATGTCACGAACCAGGAGGTCATGGTTCTTTTATCTGAACAGAGGGAGTGGTATTATAATGAAAAATCGATTAAAGAATCAATTAGTCAACAAGATAAAGGATTAAATACGATTCCTATAATTCTCTTAGATATAATTACAACCGGAATTAATCCTGACACAGGTGCTGAAATTGCACAATTAGCATTACTCAGTCTTGAAGGTGATATGATTATACATAAGTTCTTAACTAATATTAAAACTCGAAAACCATTAACAGGTGCATTTAAGATTCTTCATAAAGTTACACAAAAAGATCTCGATACTGCCAGAAATTTTAAGGATGTCATCCCCATTCTTTCAAAATATTTTGTAAAGAAACCTATATTTGCATATAATGTTCAATCAACTATTAATTTTATTATTAAGAGCTTTGAACGAGAACGAATTCCATTTACTCATAATACTTTCTTTGATTTGATAACTCTTTGGAGAAAAATACATTCAAAAGAAGGTGTTGGTTATCTTTCATTACCACAGATGTGCGCTGAATTTAATTATCCCCTTTCAAAACCTTTTAATATTGAAGACTCAATTACTGCAAGTCATTTCATCTATAAAAATATTATTGAAGAATTAAAATTTAAAAAGAATGTTAAAAGCTTGAGAAAACTTGAAGCTTTTCAGGATAGAAAATTTAAATTTTTTATTCCGGACAAAACCAGCACTTACTTTTTAGTTGAGAAAAGTATTTTATTAAAACGAAAGCTGCAAGTAGAATATTTCTCACCCTGGACAAACGAAACAACTGCAAGAACAATCGATCCTTATGAACTGATTAACCAGGGAAATGAATACTATCTTATTGCATTTTGTAATCTTAGAGAAGAAGTTCGCTGGTTTCGTTTAGATAGAATTAAAAACCTTGTCATGATTGATGAACCCTTCGAAAAAAAAGATTATGATTTGTCTCAATTAACATAGAAAAATGTAAAAAACAAAAAAAAGATAAAATTTTAACAGGGATGTACGGGATTGACGGGATGAAAAAGAAAAGAAAAAAAAACAAGAATAAAAAAAAGAAAAATATTTCTTTAGCAGGTCGACGACCAGAGAAAGGAGATTGAGTTTACCCCGATTTGTCAGGGATAGAGAAGCGTATCGGGAGACTTTTACGAGACGTGTAATTATAATTAGAAAACGACTAATTGTCATTGCGAGAAATGAAATGACGCGTCAATCTCATTTTTTTACAAGACAAATGAAAACAAAAAAAAGAAAAAATCTTTCACCACAGAGGACACTGAGAACACGGAGAAAAACAAAAAAATAAAATAAATTTTAAATATTATAGAAATAGCTGCTGACAAGCGAAGCGCAGGCATCCCGATTTTTTTTAACATCGGGGAGAGGACGTAGAGCTCGCAGAGAAAAACATAGCATCACTTCGCTCTGTAATGAAAAAGGAACAATGAATAAGTAAGAACAATTTTGCTTTAATTATTAGAATGCACTTATCTGTAAAACGACTGTTCTCTGCTTTCTGCTCTCGTTTCAAGCAACAAAGTTGCTTGAGACTGGAATTGACGGGATGAAAAAGAAAAAACAAAGATAAAAATAAAAAAATTAACAGGAACTGGACGGGACTTGTAATGGGCTTAATTATATTGTTTATAATTGTTTAGAGCATTTATTGCTTGAAGATTCTAACGAGTGCAGAACAATATTGACAGGGAACTTAAGAGAACTGACGAGAACTAAAAAATAAAACAAAGATAAAAAAACAAACTAAATTATTAACCGCCCAAATTCATAAATGATGCCGTCTACAAGTACGATGTAGAGTGTTTCGATTTTCTTTTTTCACATTAATACTCTTTATTATCTTCTTTAACAATATTTTCTATTTCTTTTATAATATTTTCAAGAACCTGCATATTGTTTATAAACTAATTGTAGTGACATAATAACAATATGGTTACACTAGTATGAAGAATATATATCAAAATAAATATCAATTTTAAAGTTAGACTTTCATTTATAAATCTTAATTTTTTATCCGTAATTATGGTAATAACCCACCCTAAAACAATTAAATTTAAAACAACATATAAGATAATATTTGTTATTTTAAAATATAATAAAGATAATATATGTACTAAAACAATTAAAAAGATAAATCTTGAATAATATTGTGAAAAACTTGCTTTCATATTAATCCTCCTACATTTTACTCGACAGCTTTATTAAATCATCCGAACTTTTATATAGCCATAGTTCACATGTTCCATAACTTATAACATTATAATAAGCTTTCCGATACTCTATCTTTAATTTTCTGCTCATATTAATAGTATACTGAAATAATTCTAAAAAGTCAAGTGGTTTTAATTCTAGATAATTCTCTGTTATTTATTTTATTTACACTTCTCCTTATCCTTGTTTATTAAAATTTCTTCCCTGATTATGTCGAAGAATTATATGCGAATGATTCGGGCTTCCGGTCGGTAACCCCTACTTTGTTTGGAGTATAATTCTGTTGTTTTCGAATAAGCTTTAATCGGTTTTACCAACTATAAATTATTTAACAGAGATTTGAATTGGAGATTCAGACAACATGATTAATGGGATAAGAAAAGAATAGAAAATATAAATATTAATTTGGTCATAATCATATATTTTATTTGGATTTAACCTGGAGTTAAAAAGTAATTCATATCGCTTTTATTCTATTTTTTTTATAATCACATTTATCATGTAATCTCTGTTAAATAGTCTTATCTTTTTGTTTTTCAGCGTGTTCAGTGTGTTCAGTAGTTAATCTTTTTCCTTTTCTTGTTTTTTATCTTTGTTTTTCTTCATGGTTTTCATGTTCTTCACGGTTATAATCACACTCGACTGCTTATTAAGTATCGTCTGATTTAAACATATATATTATAATTAAATTGTCCATTATAAGTCTCTTTAAAGTCCATGTTAATTTTTTTTGTTTATTTGTTTGTTTTTTTAGTTCTCGTTAGTTCTCTTCAGTTCCCTGTTAATATTTTGTTTTTTTATTTGTTTTGGATTTCTTTCGTAATGAGTGATTAATGGGACACCCACTGTTCAAGCAACTCTGTTGCTTGAACAGAGAATAGATATCAGAGAACCGAGAACAGTTGTTTTGTAGATTTTAGATAGAAGAAATAAATAATTCTTCTGTTCTCATTGGCACATTTTGTTGGAAACAGAAGAATGTTTTATCAATAGTGTTACTTTTTTCCATTAACAGGATGTCCCAAGTTTGTTTTGTCCTTCTTTTTTCTTCTTAATCAGTTTAGTCTTTATAAAAAAAAAGGGGCGGGATATAATCCCGCCCCTTGAATATTTCCAAACTAGCTTAATAACTACTCAGCTGCTTCGATAAGTTGTTCCACTGTTACAATCGAACCGTATTTTTCTTTCAGAGTCTGCAACTTTGCTTTTTGTTCTTTATAAATTTCGAATAATTTTGCTGGAATCCGTTCACCTTTACTATAAGCTTCTTCTTGAAGTTCAATTCTTGAAATGATATTATCGAGATAGAATGAGAATTGTTTATCGTATAATTCTTTTGGATATTCCTTATTGATACTGTCGAATAATTTTTTCAGGTCATCATATTTAGGAATAAAGCCTATTGATGTTTCTATAGCTTTCACATCGCCATTTGAATATAGTTCCAGCCAACCTAACCAAACCTTCACATCACGTTTTTCACCCAGTAATTTTGAACCTTCACCGCCGCGGGCTCCTTCTGTTAAGAAGTAGTTTAAACCTGCCATAATTGGTTTGTTTTTTAATTTATCTGAGTTAAAGAATGTAAATTGTGCTTCCATATAATCACCAAGTGCTCCTGGAATAAATGGTGCATTTGCCCATGGTTGACGTCGGACACCGGTTGCACCAATTTCTGTTGCAGTTGCTGCAGATACAATCGAAGCACCAATCACAACACCTTCATCCGGAGTTTTTGCTACCCAAACCGGAGGCATGGTATTGCTGTCTCTTCCACTATATGTCATAACCTTAACTTCAACTCCATCTGAACTTTCAGCTGCTTCTTCATTGTAATTTTCAATAGCTGTGCAATCGAGAGTACAACGTGAATTAGGGTTAGACATTGGAATTGGCTTCCCATTATCATCGACTTTACCTTCAACCCAATCACCCTGGAAGTTAAAACCTTTTTTCGGTGTATCTTCACCGTTACCAACCCAGTACGGAACATTATCTTCACCAATCAATACATTAGTCCAGATTACTTCAGTACCTTCTTCACGGAGACATTTCATCAGGAATGGATCTCCTTCACGGTTTACATCTTTAACGATTCCAAAGATACCTTTTTCGGGGTTGATTCCGCGCAATGTTCCATCTGGTGCAATCCATAGTTGAGCAAGGTCATCACCAATAAAGTCAGTCCCGACCATTGCAGTTGTAGTCTTACCGCAGCCTGAAGGAGCAGCACCTGCAAAATAGGTCTTTCTCCCATCAGGTCCGGTTAAACCGGTTAAGAACATATGTTCGGAAATTTCTTTTTCCTTACCGTAATATGTTGCTAAATCAACTGCAAAACGGTGATTTCCCTTTTTTAACAATAAAGTATTTCCAGCGTATGTACAGAACATAGAGAATGTGGTTAACCAGCTTCGATCCATGAACACACGAGCATTTGGTAAATCTTCTGTTCTGTTAGGACCTTCACTGTGAACATTATTCAGGATATAACCTGTTCGGGATACTTCTGAATCAAATTGATTAAATATATTTCTGTAAAGAATATTTGCTGAATGCATAACATAGGTTGAAGTGGTTATCTCAAGTGCCGGAAGTGCTGCCTGTGCACCAACCGGACCTCTGCTGAAAAAACCGATCAGGAGTTTTTTACCTTTTCCTATCCCGGACATATGGGTTTTCACATATTCTAAGGCTTCACTTCTGATCAATTTCTTTGCGAGGCTGGAGATATCTTCATCCTCATTAACAATATAGAAAGTCCTATCAATAATCCGGGCTTGCTCCTTTGCAAGATCAAAATGAATTGTATGATCTTTCATGGCTAATGTTTTCTCTTCACCTTTCTCAAGACTTAAATCCCTGACCTTCTGAACATCTTCCGGGGAACCGGTATTTACGAATACTGCATCGGGTTGAACCATTGAAATTGCATTGGCAATTTTTAATAACGCCTCTTCAGTTTTTATTTTACCTAATTTCTCAATGCTATCCGTGTCAAGCTTGTCGTTAAAAAGTGACTTTGCTTGATCTATTGTTTTAATACCACCAATCTCGGAAAGGATATCAATACCCTTCTTTAATTCTAACATACTCTCCTCCTTTTAAGTGATTAATTAAGGAACTAATTCTAAATTTTTGGTATTATAACATTATAGTAATTTAAAGTCAAGATAAAAAGAAAAAAAAGAAAAAAAAGAAAAAAAATTAACATGGACTTTAAAGAGACATGTAATTGACTTACTTATGTCGTTTACATTTGTTTAGAGCAATTGTTGCTTAATAAAACAATTGAATGCCAAATTAACTACCCCGAAGTAAATTCGGGATAAACTCCACACATTGAACACGCCGATGAAAAAGAAAAAGAGAAAAACTTTAACATAGATTACATGATAAATGGGATTACTAAAAAGAATAGAACAATAGCTAAAGTCATAATTTACTTGCTTAAGATTAAAGAGGGATTTATCTATTCTTTTCTTTATCCCATCAACCATGTCTTCTGAATCTTCGCTTCAAATCTCTGTTAAATTTTTATAGTGTATTAGAATAATTCATTGCGTATGGGAATTATCCTCGAATAAATCGAATTTCGAATACATTACTTAAACGCACCTTTGTGCTCTTTACAGCAAAACTGGAAGTTATCTAAAAAACAACTGCTTCTGCGCCCAGATACCCTAACGAAGTGCGTGGTTCTGGGTCGGTTCTCTGATATCTGATCTCTGTTCTTGAACTATCTCAACTTGTTAAACACTTAAACGATTTTAATAACATTTCAACTATTCAACTATCAAAGCACCGCACATTTGAACGTTTTATTAACTCTTGAACAATTTAACTATCGTAACATTCTTAACACTTAAACTATTTTAATAACATTTAAACTATTCAACTATCAAAGCACCGCACACTTGAACGCTTTATTAACTCTTGAACTATTGAACTTATGCGAAGCATGAATTGAACATTTTTTGTTTTTTTCTTTTATTGAAATCTTTGTATTTTTATGTTATAATCAAATTAAATAAAGGAGCAGAAAATGAAAAGAATTTATATCCTAACTGTTATCTTTTTAATTATTGCACATGTTTTTTCCTGGGCTGACACAAATCTTACTGACCCGTACGAAATTTTGGATAAGCATTTAGATGCAGTTGGCGGCATAGAAAAATTGAAAACTGAAAAGACATCTTATGTAGAAGGTGATTTCACATTATCCGGGATGAAAGGAAAATTAAAAATTTGGTCTGAGCTGCCCGATAAAAACAGGACAGAATTAGATATTATTGTTTTAAAACAAGTTAGTGGAGACAACGGCAAATTCCAATGGAAAGTTGATATGAACGGTAAGATTTTAATTATGAAGGATCCTGATACTATCAAGGACAGGAAAGTAAAGAAGCTCATGGCAGAGTTTGAACATTTAAAGAAGGATTCAAAATATTTCACATTCACTTATGAAGGAATTAAAGAAGTCAGGAACTTAAAATGTTATGAACTCAAGATGATAAATACTATCAGTGACGACATTCATTTCATATATATCGACACAAAAGATTATCTTGAGAGGAAAAATATTTTAAAGAAAAAGGATATGGAAATAATTACTCATCATTCTGATTTCAGGAAAGTGAATGGTTTAACAATGGCGTTCAAAATTGAATTCAAATATATGCCGATTGGTCAGGTGCAGATATTCCAGATTACAAAGTACGAACCTAACATTCAGATTGACCCAAAGAAATTTGACCTGCCAACAAAAGATATTCAGGATTTTAAATTTGAAAATGGTACCAGTGCAGAAGATATCCCATTCCATTATCAGGAACATATTTATTTAAAAGTAAACATAAATGGTTCAGAGAAATTATGGGCATTAGATTCCGGTGCATCAATGACTGTAATCGATTCGGAGTATGCTAAGGAACTTGGCTTAAAGATGGAAGGAAAACTGAAAGGTCAAGGTGCCGGGGATGTGATAGATTTCTCATTTGTCAAGCTTCCCCCATATAAAATTAAAGGTATAAATTTCCAGGAACAGCAAGTTGTTTCAACTAATATAAGTGGAATATTTAAGGTAATGGGACTCGATGTCGGTGGTATTTTAGGGTATGATTTCTTATCACGATTTTTAGTTAAAATTGATTATGCTAATGAAAAAATCTCATTTTATGACCCTGATAAATTTAAATATCAAGGCAGCGGAAAAATTATTGATGCCCCATTAGTATTAAATATGTTTAATATCCCAATCACTATTGATGCAAAGTATAAAGGACGATGGCGTGTGGATATAGGTTCTAATATTTTATCTTTTCATTATCCATTTGCAGAGGAAAATAAGTTAATGGACCTTCAGGGTGAAAAGGCTTTTTTCTTCGGAGCAGGGGGTGCTAAGAAAATCAAGCTGGTAAAGTTCAAAACTCTCGAAGTAGGTGGATTTATTCTTAAGGATCCATATATAACCGTTCCAATGGAAGATATGGAAGGAGCACTTTCAAGTAAACAATTTATTGGAAATGCCGGAAACTCTCTATTCAGACATTTTATTCTATATCTTGATTATAAAAACCAAAGAATAATTTTAGAGAAAGGCGGGAACTTCGATAAGAAATTCCCCAAACTCCCACTGAAATTAAAGAAAGAATAAAATGAAATAAGTAAGAAGTAATAATGAAAAATGAAAAATGATTTTGCATTATTAATTACAATGCTTTAGTTTAGAGCGATATTTATTGAAATAAAAATTTTCATTATCCCTAATTACCAAAGGAGTTAACATGAAAAGAGGAACCATAATAATAATATTTTTACTTCTTCTATTTAGTCCTCGATTATTTTTTGCGGATACTGTTGATAAGCCAATATTAAAGAAACCGATTCAAATAACGATTTCGGAAGATAGCAGTTTCAAATTTGAAATTGAAACATCATTTAAGAGGTCAGGGCTTAGGATTTACCTTGGTGTACTTGAACCCGGGAAAAAGTATCCGGTTCCCAGGTACCGTTTTTTATTGGTTGATAAAGATGCCGCAAAAAGAACAACTCATATATTTAGATATAACCTTGAGAGATTTGAATCATATAATAAAGATATTTTAAACTTCCGAGAAAAGGGTTATGGAATTATTCAATACCAGATAGTGATCCCTGTTTATGGTGGTGAGGAAGTTTTCTATGGGAGATTTGGTTTTATTAAGAAGAATAAAAAATATTATCGCGCACCAATAATTATTGAAGGACCATTTATTGATCAGGTCACGACCAACTCAGCAGTTATATCATACACACTTAATGAGTTTGGAACCAATAAATCCACATTGATTATAAATGATAAGACTTATAAATCTGACGGCATAAAAAATGAAATTATAATTAAAGATCTCTCCCCTGCAAAATCGTATAATTATTCCATTCAAATAGATGGGTACCCGGGAGAATTTTCCGGAACTTTCAAGACCGATTCAGGTATACCAAATTTTAAGTTTGCAGTTATGTGTGATAGCCGCGGTGGGTATGGTTATTCAGAATCAACAACCGGAACCAGTTATAACGCCGTGAGAAACCTGATGACTCGAGCTGCGGATAAAGATATTGATTTTATTGTTTTCCCGGGTGATTTAATTAATGGGTATCTTGATAATGTTGCAGCAATCAAGGAACAATATTCAACCTGGAAAAAAGCCGTTGAACCGATTGCCTGGAAAATCCCTATTTATGAAGGAATTGGAAATCACGAGATGCTAATCGAGATTGTGGAGAAAAAGAATAAAAAATATGATTTTAATAAAAAACCACCCTATTCAACAGAGGATATCTTCGCTCAAGAATTTGTTAACCCGGAGAATGGACCTGATGTTAAAAAAGGAATGCCGCCATATAAAGAGAATGTTTATAGTTTTGTATACGGAACATGTACTTTTATCATGCTGAATAATGTTTATAATCAAGGCTCTTATGAAACGGGAAATTTCTATCTCCAGGGATATATTGCTGAGGACCAGATGGATTGGCTCGAAACTGAATTGAAGAAAGCAAAGTTAACAACCAAGCATACCTTTGTATTTGTTCATGAACCGGCATTCCCAAATGGCGGTCATTTACGTGATTCAATGTTCTATTGGGGTAAGAATGAGAAATTTAATAAGATGCGGAAGAAATTCGTGAAACTTCTTTCTGACTATGAAGTTGATATTTTATTTGCAGGACATGAACATAATTATAATAGGATGCTAATTAATGATAAAGTTCAAGACGATATAACTGAACCATTCTGGCAAGTAATCTCAGGCGGGACAGGTGCTCCTTATTATAATCAGGATTTAAGAGCTCCTTGGAAAAATAATGTGAAAGTTTTCTCTACACAAATTCATTATGTAGTAATTGAAGTAAAAGGAAAAACAGTGAAACTTACATGCTATTCTGATCAGGATCAAATACTGGATGAATTCGTTTTTTAAAACAAAAATATAACAGAAACTAAAAAAACAAAAAAATATAAAAATGGACTTGAAAGAGACATGTAAGCAACTTACTGATACTGTTTATATTAGTTTAAAACTTTTGATACTTGAAGGTTCTAATGAATGTAAAAACAATATATATTTATTAAGCAGGTCGACGATCAGAGAGAGGAGATCCCGATTTTCTCATCGGGAGAACTTAAGAGAACTAACGAGAACTAAAATAAAAAAACAAAAGAAAAAACAGTTTCGCTTCTCGCATGATTTTTATCTATAAAACGACTGTTCTCAGTTCTCTGATATCAGCTCTCTGTTCAAGCAACATAGTTGCTTGAGAATGGGATTGACGGGATTGATGGGATGAAAAAAAAAGAAAATAAGATTCTTAAGCAGGTTGACGACCAAAGGGAGGAGATTTAGTTTACCCCGATTTGTCGGGGATAGAAAAACATATCGGGAGACTTTAAAAAGACTTTTAAGAAATAATTTAAAAACGTCAGAGTGTCATTGAGACTGTGTCATAACTAAGATTACGAAGATGGTTTTTCCGTAATCATGATTTTTTTTCATGAAATTTAATGATTTTAATTTTTGTTAGTTAAATAAAAAGAACAAAACCATGATTTATGATGAATATATTCAA
>DAOVMD010000336.1 GCA_030630935.1 Candidatus Mcinerneyibacteriota bacterium
CTTCATAATATCTTCGTCCGAATACGCTTTTTTTGGTACAATGATTAAATTACCCTGCCTTGCAACCAAGGTTCCGTAACCTGAACTTAAAGTTGAGATATCAGCTCTACCATGACCGTTAGATTTATCAAACCCCTTAATCGGGTACCGGAACATTAGAAAACCTTTCAGGACACCACTTTCAATTAATGAAACACGTTGAGAAATTATCCCTTCTTCATCAACAGGATATGAACCGATTAACGGAATATCATTGAAATAATTTAGTGTAGGGTCATCAAAAATATTAATATTTTCATCTATAATTTTCTCCCCAATTTTATCCTTCAATGTCTCCGCTTCCTTAACTGACCGAATCCTCTGGCTTTCAAGTCGATGACCCAAAACTTCATGGAAAAAGACACCGGCTGCACCAGCTTCAATTAAAACAGGACCGGAATATGGTTCTATAATTGGAGCCTTTCTCATTTTATTGAGCATTTCACACTTCTCCCGAATCTTTTTCTTGAACTCATCAAGGGTTGGAAAATCTTTTTGGGAATGTCCATGCAGCATAACCCCATTCGTGAGATTCATCCCATCATCTGCCTTTGTTCCCGCTACAAAACCAAGAGAATAAATATCCCAGCCAAATTGAATCTTCCTTCCTTCTGAATCATAAAAATACCTATCATAATGATTGAAACTTAATGAAACTGCTGCTTCCAATAAGAAATCAAACTCCTTTAAAATTAATGTTCCTTCCTTTAAATAATTCTCCCAGAACTCTTTATTAAATTCCTCACCTTTCGTTTTCAGAATCAGTGACTTAACATCTTCCTTTGTAAAATCAGAAAGGTCAGCGTCTTCCTTCCTTTCTATCTCAGTAGCTTTTCTACTTTTTTTCTTTGTATATTCAATCAGTGCCTTCTTATAACTTATATCTGTTAATAACCAGAGTGAACGTCGGAGCCCAAGTTCATTATTATCTTTTGGGTAAGCTAAACCGGAAGCTATATTTCTAAACTTGGCAATCTCAGGATCATAATAATCCCGCTCAGCAGGGTGAACAAAATTATCGAATTTATGATCTCCCACCCGAAGGTCCACAAAAATCTTTCTTTGAGTAAGATGATACTCCTCTAATTTAGAGCTAATCCCATAAATTAAGCTTTGAGTTTCAGTATCTTCAATCAGGTATGATATATAATAAATCTTCGGAGCATTTGGGTCATCAGATTTTAAATCCTTCATTGTTCTCTTAAGCTCAGTCTCCATCGCTAAAAATATAGATTTATTCTCCTCCCCTTCTTCAAGTGGAGCTTTCTTAAATTGCTTATCAACATCCATAACAATTGTAGGTTTAGGTTTTCCACAACTACTTAATAAGAATAATGAAAGTAATAAAATACAAATAAATATATTTGTGATTTTTTTCATTCGTTCCTCCGTTTTATGTTTGTTAAAATATAAAATGAAAACTATAATTCTGCATCATTTCCAGGGTTGAAATATTTTTTACCACCGGTAATATTATTAATCTCTTTAAATATCTTTTTAAAATCTTCAGGTCTATGGACAAAGTCCAGAGAATTGGAATTTATTACTAATAATGGAGATGCTTCATAATGAAAGAAAAAGTAATTATAAGCTTGATTCAATTCTTCAATATAATTGATTTCTATATTCCTTTCAAATTCTCTACCGCGACGTTTAATCCTTTCCATAAGCACTTCAGTGCTTGCTTGTAAGTATACCACCAAATCAGGTTTTGGAACTTTTTTTACCAGAAGATTATAGATTTTCTCATATAATGATATCTCTTTTTCAGAAAGATTCAGGTACGCAAATATTTTATCTTTCTCAAAGATATAATCAGTAAATACAGTTTGTTTAAAAAGGTCAAACTGCATTAATTCTTCCTGTTGATGATACCTTGAAAACAAGAAAAAAATCTGTGTTTGAAATGCAAGGTTCTCCTTATCATTATAAAAATCTGAGAGGAAAGGATTCTTTTCAACTATTTCAAGAACAAGTTTCCCATTCTTTTCTTCGGATAACATTGTTGATAAAGAAGTTTTTCCAACACCGATTACTCCCTCAACCGCAATATGTTTCCCTTGTAAAATCAATTCATTACTCCGTGTTAATTTGTATTGATAAATCTTTTTGTAAATTCACCATTTTTCTTTCCTAATAATTTAAAATCTTTAATTTTAACTTCGCCATTTGCAATCACGGTTTCCGGTACTCCATAGACTTCCTTTCCTTCATAGGGACAGTAGTCAGAAGGATGCTGTTGGGTTTTTGATGAGAGAATATGTTTTTTCTCCGGATCAAAAATAAGCAGGTCAGCGTTATAGCCTTCCTTGATCTTACCCCGTCCAATTAATCCAAATATTCTTGCAGGATTTTCACACATCACCTTTGCAATTTTATATAGTTCAATTTTTCTTTTCAGGTGACCTTCAGTAAATATTATTGGGAAGCTATATTCAACACCGGGGATTCCAAATGCCATTGTCCTGAAATCGTTTTTACCTTCTGCTTTCTGGGCTTTGGAAAATGCGCAGTGATCAGTTGCAATCACGTCGAAAATCTCTTGATCAA
Source organism: Candidatus Mcinerneyibacteriota bacterium (assembly GCA_030630935.1). Classification (GTDB taxonomy): domain Bacteria; phylum AUK180; class AUK180; order JAQVHJ01; family JAQVHJ01; genus DAOVMD01. The sequence continues at coordinate 2,590 of DAOVMD010000336.1, forward strand.
TCATCTGCCATAAAATCTTAATATCATCATCCGTTCTAACAGGAGGGCACGTTGCAAATAATTCAGGAGACTGACCCGTGAATACTTCCTGGTTAAGAGTTAAATATTGCGGGCATGTCTCAGCTAATACATTGATCCCATTAGATTTTGCATTCTTAATTATCTCTGCTCCAAGTAAAGAACTAATATGAACAATATACAATTTCCCCTTAGCAAATCTATTCAGGTAAACCATTCTGTTTATTGCTTCACCTTCTATAAATTTTGGTCTTGATAATGGATGGTATTTTACTGTAATATGATTCTCTTTTACGAGGCGTTGAGTTAGAAGTTTAATGATTGCGTCATTCTCACAATGAACTTCTATTATCGCTCCTTTTGTACTTAACCTGGAAAGCGCATCAAATATTGCTGAGTCCTCAGATAACCAGCCTTTATCCCCATAGATTAGAAACATTTTAAATGATGGGAATCCTGAGTTTGAAAGATTCAGAGCTTCTGTATATGTAGATTCTTTCCAATCTGTGATTCCCAGGTGAAATGAATAATCAATATAAGAATTATTCTTTGCTTCATTTAACCGCCGATCAATTGAATCCTGAATAGTCTCACCCTTAATTTGCATGGTGTAATCGATGAAGAATACAACACCTCCAAATAGTGCAGACTTTGATCCGGAAGAAAAGTCATCGGAAGTTTTAAAGTTGCCTTGCTGAAGTGCAAAATGAGTATGACTGTCAATTATCCCAGGAAAAACAATCTTGCCTTCTGCATTAATTATCTCAAGATTGTCGAGGTTGGACTCGAGGTGCGTCCCGAACTTTTTAAATTTCCCGGATTCTATTAGAATATCAGTATCAACTAATGATTTCGCAATTAAAACTCTTCCATTAGTGATTAGGATCGGATTTCTTGTCAATTTCTAACTCCTCTTCATCCTGGAATTCAATTATTATCTCATCTTCCCGTGCTTTTTTTAAATTCTCCCTGGCAATCTTCTCGATATAGTAAGGATCCTCATTAATCAGAGTTATCATCTTCTCTAATTTTTGATTCTCGATTTCAAGTTTTTTGATATCAAGTTCAAGATCAGCAATCTGTACCTTTAACTGAAGGAAATGCCTGATATTCCTATCACCTGTAAAAAAAGCAAAGAATATTAATACAATAAATATTAAAAATATTAAGAACCAAATCTTCGTTTTTATTGAAGTTGGGTTCTGTGTCTTTTTAAAGATATTTCCTTTATCCATGTTTTATCTGTGTCTAAGATTATAGAAAGCATAGATACCTGCGACTTTACTACTTTCATTCAGATACTCTTCAATTCTCATTAATTGATTATATTTCGCAACTCTATCCGTTCTGCTGACTGAGCCTGATTTAATCTGACCAAGATTCAGAGCGACTGCTAAATCAGCAATTGTAGTATCTTCAGTCTCTCCTGACCTATGTGATACGACACAAGTATAACCAGCTTCTCTTGCCATCTTTATAGTATCCAGCGTTTCAGAAAGAGTACCTATCTGGTTTAA
>DAOVMD010000289.1 GCA_030630935.1 Candidatus Mcinerneyibacteriota bacterium
AGCTGAAAAACTTAAGATAGATTACGGCTGTGCTTTACGGTCATTAATAGAGGAAGACGAAAAGATCGAAATAACCGGAGTTGGGGGTGGAACAACGAAAACTGTTTCAAGGGAATTATTAGTCCAGTTAATTGAACCAAGGGTCGTAGAGTTAATGGAGTTAATTAAAAGTAATATTCAGAATTCAGGACGGGAAGAGCTTATTCCAGCAGGGATAGTTTTAACAGGCGGGACATCACAACTTATGGGAATAGCTGAAGTATCTTCAGAGATCTTAGACCTGCCGGTTAGAATTGGAAACCCAAGGAAGGTCGGTGGATTATCGGATATAATTAATAATCCTATCTACTCAACTGCAGTAGGATTAGTACTATTCGGCGCTGAGCTTAAAAAAGAAGGCGGGAGCAAATTCAGCTCAAGAATTAAAAAGCCTGAAACATTTGGTGAAAAAATAAAAGCATTTTTTAAAAAAATATTTAGCGAATAAAAAGGAGGAGAACATGCACTTCGAATTCGAAAAGGAAGAAGAGAAGCTTACAACGCTTAAGGTTTTAGGCGTTGGCGGCGCCGGAGGAAACGCTATCAATCGAATGATAGAGTCCGGGTTGAAAGGTGTGGATTTCATTGCATTGAATACCGATGCACAGGACTTGAGAAGATCCAAAGCAGGAACCAAAGTACAACTTGGTTTGACCCTGACAAAAGGTCTTGGTGCCGGGTCAAATCCCGAGATCGGGAAGAGAGCTGCGGAAGAAAGTCTTGATGAAATCAAGGAGATTGTCAAGGATTCAGACATGATATTTGTAACTGCCGGAATGGGTGGTGGTACCGGAACCGGAGCATCCCCTACAATTGCAAGGATCTCAAAAGAACTTGATATCCTGACAGTCGGTGTTGTTACAAAACCATTTAGTTTTGAAGCTAAGCTTCGAATGAAACAGGCAAATGAAGGGATTAAGGAATTAAGTGAACTTGTTGATGCATTAATTATTATTCCAAATAATAAACTCACTGAAATAACCGATGATGATATTACATTTATTAATGCATTCAGGCTTGCTGATGAAGTTCTTATGCAAGGTGTCAGGGGAATTTCAGATCTGATAAAAACTTCAGGCTATATTAATGTTGACTTTGCAGATGTCAGAACTATCATGAGGCATAAAGGGCAAGCACTAATGGGTATTGGCGAAGGTAAAGGCGAGAATAAAGCAGTTATCGCGGCTGAAATGGCAATAAAATGCCCGTTACTCGATGAAGTAAATATCCAGGGTGCAAGAGGGATTCTACTTAATATTACATTTGGTCCCGATGTGAAATTCCATGATGTTACGAAAGCATCTGAGATAATTTATAATTCAGCTGATGAAAATGCTAATATTATAATTGGTACTGTCCTTGATAATAACCTTCAAGATACTATTAGAGTTACTATCATTGCAACAGGTTTTGGGATGAAGAGGAAAAAGGATATCTTTACTCAATCTGAACCGCTTAGTTTTGAAGATTATATCCAGGAAACGGGACTGTCAGGATCAAAAACTGCAACTGCAAATTCCAAGAAAATCAGTATCCCAAAATATAAATCAAACGACCTGTCAGAGAAACCTTTTAATGAAGATGATTTTGAAATACCTACTTTTCTTAGAAGAAAAGTAAATTAGTATGTGGAAAATCCGTAAGAATCATCAGAAAATTATTCAGAACGAAACTCTGCTCTTTGACAGATTTATCGATTATTCCAATAACTACGGGTTAGTTTACCCGAACAATTATAAAATAGGCATGTCGAATCTCGGCTTGCATTTTATATATAAGCTTATTAACTCACGCGGTGATGCAAATTGCGAGAGGTTCTTCTATGAAGATTCAAGTACTGAAGTGCTTTCGCTTGAATCTAATAGGTATTTAAATGAATTCGAAGTTATTCTTTTCTCCTTAACATACGAATTAGATTATTTAAATGTAATCAAATTATTGAAAAATGCCAATATTGAGATATTCGGGAATAAAAGAACTCAACTGTTCCCTATTCTTATCGGTGGGGGGGCGGCTCTAACTATTAACCCGTCCCCTTTACTGAAATTATTCGATTTTATATTTCTGGGAAATGCAGATAAAAAACTAAATAAAATAATCGATATCATTAATAAAAAAGATTATGAAACTAAAATCGAGCTCTGGAATAATTTAAAAGGAATCCCGGGTTTAATACCCGGTGAATTTATCAGTAAAACTAATTACTATAAGATTTGTAATGAAAAACCCGAGGACCCGATATATAACTCTATCCTTACTCCAAATACTGAATTGAAAAATATGTTCCTGATTGAAATCGGAAGAAGCTGCCCGCATAATTGTAAATTCTGCTCCGTATCAAATATTTACGGGAAATACAAAATCTTTGACTCAGAAAAAATTATTGCAATTTTAAATCAATATAAAAATAAAATAAAAAAAGTTGGTCTTTTATCATCCGCAGTGCTCGAGCATAAAAACATCAAGGATGTGCTTGAGTTTTGTATTGAAAATAACCTGACGGTGAATACATCATCCTTAAGACTGGATCTTTTAAATTCTGAAATCCTTAATCTACTCAAGGAAGCAGGAAATAAAACTCTTACAATTGCACTTGAATCCGGAGACGAAAAATTGAGATTGAAATGCGGAAAAAGTTTCAGTAACGATGAGATCATAAATAAAATTCAACTTGCTGTCAATTCCGGGTTTCATATTTTTAAATTCTATATTATAATCGGATTACCCGGGGAAGGTGAAGAAGAGATTTTCAATTCAATTAAGTTCTTTAAACGATTAAGAAGTGAATTAGGCAGGGTCTCATTAAAGTTGAAACTCAGTATAAATCCATTTATCCCAAAACCCCATACGAAATGGGAGAATAAAATGTTTTCAGATAGGAAAATAATAAAAAAAAGGTTCAGAATGTTATATAAAGAATTAAAGAAAGTCGGGTACTCCTTAAAACTGGGTAAGTTAGAAGAGAGTGAATTACAATACCTGATAGCGAACGGGAACTCTGAAATTATTTACCCAATTATAAATTCAATTAATAAACCATATAGCGATATTATTCAAGAGGTGAAATCAATATGAAAAAAATAATTTATATTTTAATTCTTATTAATCTTTTGCTGATCCCGGTATTCAGTTCAAACTCAAAAATTGCAGGTCTGGGGGGAGTAGGTATGAACTACCCTGAAGAAGGTGTGTCTTTGAATTTTAACCCGGCATCAGTTCAGGTAATGGAGAGTAATACTTTATCTTTAAATACAGGAAATAAAGGTAAAGAGAAATACTTTGTACAACTTGATATTCTTGGGAAGATTAGTGCGACTTCAAATTTTGCATTATCATTCCAGGTAAATGATGCATTTAAGAAAGCTGCAATTACTACAGGATTTAATTTATCAAAGTTTGTTGATGTTGGAATCAGTTCCAATTATATTAGGTACCAGGAAAAGTTCCAAGGCGTTGGATTCAATGTTGGTATCTCAAAAAAAATTGGAAATGCATTCTGGGGAATAGCCCTGATAAACGCAGGGAACACATATCTAAATTCTTTCAATGATGACTCAGATTATCATGTTAATAGTTCAACTCCCCTCACCTTTGATAATTATTGGAATCTCCTCGACCCAAGCCAACACTATATAATAAATATTTCAACTGATCAATATAAATTACCTGAAGAACTTAGCATGACTATCCACGTGGTCTTTCAACCCAATTTTGTAGTGGGAATAAATATCAGAGAGAGAACTAATAATTTTAAGGACCTGAAAATAAATTCTGAATCAGTAATCTATTCGTTTGATCAAAACTTTACTGATAAATCAGCAATTCGAGGTGCTTTCTCAAAAGAATTCTGGACAGTGGGAATCGGGTTCTCAAGACTCGGCTTCGAAACAAATTATGCTTACCTAAAAACAAAAGATGATATTACACGACATTATGTGTCCCTGACATTCCGTGGATTTTAATGTTGTTCTTTGATGTCTGAATGTCATTGCGAGGAGCGTAGCGACGCGGCAATCTCGCTTTTAAAAGAATGTCTGTTTGTCATTTTCCCGACACTTGCGGGTACGGGATTCCTTCACTATGTTCAGTCACGAGCATAGCGTGGCAATCCCTTTTTATAGACCCTGCTTGCAGAGCTGGACGGGTGTGAATATTAGTACTTTGAAAAGTATTATAATCCCGCGTAGGGGCACCGCATGCCGTTCCCATTCTTTACACATAAACAATCGATGTTTACCCCCCTTCCAGTCCCTTAGGGACTGATAGGGAAAAATATCATATCAAATTCTGGTTTTTGTTCTCTGATATCTGCTCTCTATTCGGTTAACTCTGTTAACCGAATAGACAACTAATTCCTCCCAGTCCCGTAGGGACTGCTGGTAGTAGCCCAGCAATTCATTGCTGGGTATGGATACCCCCCCTGACCCACTGTCCCGTAGGGACAGCTGTACAACGAGGGACTTCAGTCCCATTCTCAAGCAACTCCGTTGCTTGAACAGAGAACTGATAGCAGAGAACTGAGAACAGTCGTTTTATAGATATCAGTAGGGACGAATTGAGTTCGCCCCCTACTGAACGATACAAATATTCTATTAATATATTTTAAAAATAATTAAGAGGTCGACACCCTAACGGTCTAATCCTAATTCCTTACAGTCCCGTAGGAACTGATGGTAGTAGCCCAGCAATTTATTGCTGGGTATGGAT
>DAOVMD010000216.1 GCA_030630935.1 Candidatus Mcinerneyibacteriota bacterium
CCTCCCGCTTTTAATTTGATAATATTATCAAAAAAAGCGGGGGGAAGCAAGTAAAATTATATAAATATCGTATTATTCGATAAATAACAGGTTTCTGTGAATAAACATTTCACAGTACCGCATGATTATATGGGATAAGAAAATGAATAGATAAAATAATAATTCTTTATTTTAATGTTATTGTCTTCAATCATGCGCAAGGCCAAACTGGACTGGTGTGAAGTTTTTTACTTTGGGAGAGTATCATCATTACGCATAACATTGGGGTTTCACCCCCTTTGATCATGTAATCTATGTTAAAAACCTTCTCTTTTTCAGCGGTGTGTTCAGTGTGATCAGTGGTTAATATTTTTTCTTTTTGTTTTTTTAGTTCTCGTAAGTTCTCTTTAGTTCTCCCGATGAGAAAATCGGGATCTCCTCTCTCTGTTCGTCGACCTGCTAAAGACATATTTATTTTTTTTCTTTTTTATCCCGTACATCCCGTACATCCCTGTTAAAAAAATCTTTTTTTTCTTTTGTTGTTCTTTTTCTTTGTTTTTCTTTTCATACGGGAGGATTAGGTTCATATGGTCAGGACTCTGCATGCCGTGCCCCTACACCGTTTGGGATACAATGCTTTAGTTTTGTAAATAAATGAGATTGCCGCGCCCTTCAGCCTCGCAATGACATTCAGTCGTTTTTATATTTATCCTGTAATATTCAACAGAATTACTCCGAGAATAATCAATAAAATGAATATAATTTGTTTAAAATTTATTTTTTCCTTCAAGAAAAGCATTGAGAAAATCAATGTAACCCCTGGATAAATGGATACGATAGGTGCCAGAATTGCAATACGATAGAATTGAACAGAAAAATAAAATGAGAAGGATGCTGTCCCAACTACACAGACTGATAAAATCCCAATTAAAATTCCTAATTTATAATCCTTTGTAAATTGAATCTTTTTCGTTCTATCCAATTTAATAAATCCGTAAAGTGGGAAGAATATAAATGCAATTATTCCAAAAACCACCAAAGTATTAATCTCACCTGCTAGACTTACTGCTTTCTTTGAAAATAATCCCCAGGCACCCCAGCAAATTGCTGCTAATAAAGGAAATAAAATGCCCTTCCAGTTAAAGACTTTCTTTTCCTTTCCATTATTATTTTTCAGCTGTGAAAGATTTAAACTTACAATCCCGAATATTATGAAAACTATCCCTCCTATCTCAATTAATGTAATTCTCTCTTTTAAAAATATCATGGATAATAATACTGTAACTAATGCATAAGCAGAAGATATTGCAGTTACAATTGAAGCATTCCCAACCTTTAATGCTTCATAAAAAAAGATAAATCCAATCAAAGACGACACGCCTGCAAAGACCGCCCAAATTATATTCCCATCTATCGGTCTATCATGGAATATGACATATATTATACTATATAGTATAAATATCACACAGCCATGTATAAAAAATAAATGTGGAAGCGGGATTCGTTTCAGGGCTGATTTTTGAAAGACAGGGGAAAGACCGTAGAAGAAGATGGCCATGATTGGGAAAATTATGTTCATTTTACCTTTATTAATAAACTGCTAAGCAGAATTTAAGGATTTCATAAATAGTATTTAAGTCCAATATATCAAGAGACCGCTATTAGGGAAAATCCAGTCTTTTTCGTTTGTAGAAATATGAATCTTATCCTTTTTATATTTAATAACGGGGTACCTGATTTTTCCTGCAAAGAACGGAAAGATTTTTGGCGTTTTAATTTTTATTTTCGAATAATCAAATAAAATTTCAAGTCCTTTAGTAGGATGGATAATATAAACCGGGAATTCCTTTTTATCTTTTGGATGAATTGTATCAAACTCCAGGTAAAATTCCACGGGTTGATTCAGTAGGTTCATTTTTTCGGGGATTTCCATATTAAACTCAAGACCTCTTTTAGTTTTTATTTTCTCAACTAATTTTAGTTTATGATTATTGATTTTAACCTGTTTAAGTTTAAAGTCCTCGAAATCGAAAATTCTTTTTTTCTCGAGCAGCCACCTATACTCTACTGTTGGATCCCTAAACAGCTGCTCAAGTTTTCGTTCGGTATTAGTACATGCGATTTTAAATTTGGAATTTGTAAAGACTTTTTCATATTTAATTATAATCCTGGCATTATAGAAATTCTTCAATTTTTTATTATCTGAGAATGCAATTTTATAATAGAATTTATTTCTAAAGCTCATAGGTTCATCATTAACACTGAAGATTGATTGAAATAGACCGTGGAATAAAGAGTTCCCCACTTCCTCATTTAACCTTAGCTGGAGTGAATGTTTAATTATTTCGTCTAACTTATCTTTTGTAATTAGGTTATTTGTAATATCCTTCCTTTTAAGAATCGGACGAAACTTTTGGATTTTTTTCTGATTAATATAAATTCTTGGAGCCCGTTTTCCAACTGAACAGAGGACATAATAGTTCAGAGTTCCGGCTTTTTTTGCAATATCCTCTGCAGTAATTTTCTGTTTTCCTGACTGTCCTATTAAAGTCACTTTGTCACCAACCTTAACAGAGTTATCCTCACCCAGATCAACCATTGTTAAATCCATTGTAACGCGCCCCACTATCGGGAACCTTTTTCCATTTATGAGGACTTCACCATTATTTGACAGGAGGAAATCATACCCATCCCCGTAACCTATTGGGAGGATTGCAATATTTGTATTCTTCTTCACTTTAAATGTCCGGTTATAGGATACTGTTTGATTTTTTTTAAATCTTTTTATAAGAATAACCTGGGTTTTAAATGTCATTACAGGTTTTACTTTGATTTTATTTTTTAGTTCAGGTCCCGGGTATTCGCCATAAGAAAGGATTCCGGCTCTGACCATATTAAAATGAGACGATGGGTAATTTATTATCCCACCTGAATTTGCCATATGAATAAGTGGAATCTTTACTCCGTTTTTCTTTAAATTTTTAATTAATTTTATAAATTTCTTAATCTGGTTCCCGGAAAAATCATCATTTGAAATCTCTGAATTTGGAAAATGAGAGAAGATACCTTCGATGGAGATATTTTTAAATTTGGCTATTTTAAAAATTTCTTTTTCAGCATTATCAATTTCAAAACCTGTCCTCCCCATTCCCGTATCAATTTCAATATGAATATTCAGGGTATTATTTAATTTTTCTAATTTTCTATTCATTTTCCCTGCAAATTTCACTGATGACACAGCGGGAGTAAGTTGATACTTAATAATATCATCAATCTCATCAAAAGTTGATGGGCTCAAAATAATAATAGGAGAAGATATCTCCCCTAACCTCAACTGTATTCCTTCATCGGCATTTGCAACACCTAAGTATGAGATGTTGTTATTCAATGCGATTCTTGAAACTTCAATCGCACCATGACCATAAGCATCTGCTTTTACAACCTGGAGATATTTAGTTTTTGAGTTAAGGAATTTTTGAATTGAATGGATATTTTCTGTTAACCTTTTAATATCTATTTCAGCCCAACTGCGATATTTCATTTAAAGACCGTTCTGTCAGGGCTGTGAGGTTCGGTTTATCTTCTTGCCGAGAATTGCTAATTTCTTACCTACACTCCTGAAATTAAAATCCTGTTTAAAGACTTCATTATACCATTTAATCGCATCAGTAAGGTTCCCGATTCGTTCATAGATTTTTGCAAGTTCATACTTTAAAGGTAGGAAATCCTTTGACGAATAACCTGGTCTTTTTAAACCTTCTAACAGCCACTCGATTGACTGGTCAAAAAGATTTTGATCCTCATATGTCTGCGCAATCAATTCAAAACTGGGTAAGGCATATTGTTTATCAACTAAAGATAACTTGAGTTGTTCAATAGCCTGATCATATAATCCCATCTCTTTAAAAGCAATTCCAAGGTTAAAGTTAGAATAGTAATCCCCTTCTTCGATGACTTCCAGGGCCCTCTTCTCAAAAGTTTCAATTAAGTTCAGTTCTGCTAATTTTTCTTTTGCTTTAATAAAATTTGGGTATACATTGAGGATTTTATTATAAACTTCCTTTGCTTCTTTAACACTCCCATCCTTCAGGTATTTATCACCGTCTTTAATATAATCCTCTATTAATTCCAGTGTTTTCTCATCATATAAATCAGATGTAGTCTCTTTAACTGCTTGCTTTTCCGCCTTGATAGATTCCAGGAGACTGGTTACTTGCTTATATGCATAAACAGATCTTTGGAAATCATTAACTTTTGCAAATAATCCAGCAGCTTTTTCATAATTAGAAATTGAATCATTAAATTTATCCATCCCAACTAAGATCTCCGCTTTAATGATATAGTAATCAGGATAGTCCCTATCATGCTGGATCATTAAATCAACCAATTGAATGGCTTCATCAAAGTTATTATTTTGAATAGCATTCTTGATCTGTCTGTATTTCTCTTTTTCTTCCGGGGTTCGGCAGCGAGGTGACATACTGATTTCAGTGACCGGTTCTTCTTGTTTATCAGGAATCACATCAACCTGCACTTCAGGAGTAATCCCTGCTTTAATCTGTCCCAATTTTTTTGCTAAATCAGAGTGACCAGGACTAATCTGAAGAATCTTCTGACCAATCTCAATCGCATTTTCAAATAACTGCTCCTTAATATAAAAATTAAAGCACTTCTCATATTTCGTAACTGCTTCTTCAATATTACCAAGACCTAACAACAGGTCTCCCCAGTTTTCAAGGATGTAAAGGTTCTCCGGGTGAATAGTCAGAATCTTACTAAAAAGTTGGAATATCTCAATATATCGATTCATCTCCCTGAATCCTTCAAAAGCATGAAGATATTTCTCAAGAGCATCGTAAAAAAGTTTTTTCTTCATAAAAACATCCCCAATACTCTCTAACAGTTTGGGTTCTCCAGGTTCTATCTTCTCTGCTTCATTATAAAAATGCATCGCCTTGGAGTAATCTCCTTTATTACATAATGCCTGACCAATACCAATTAAAGCCTCAAAAAATGTTGGAAGTACTTCCAAGGCTTTTTGGAACTGGGTTATCGACTGGTCAAATTCACCCTTCGCATTTAAAATAATCCCAAAACCATAATATAATTCAGGGATATCATCACCAAAAGACTGCATTGCACTGAGAGCTCTTTCTGCTCCGGGAAAATTCTTTTTTGAACTCAATTTCTGAATCGCAGAGATATAAGCTCTAAGTGAATGCGTAATATAACCATCTAATTTATAGCACTCCGCCATTAGAAGATCGATATCAATATTTTCAGGCTGAAGATTTTTTGCCTTCTCCAGTAAGTTAAGAGCACTTTTCGTTTTACCCTGATCCATGTAAAAATTATGACCATTAATGTAAAGATCAACTGCAGTCACCAGATTTCCGAGTGACGCTTCGACTTCTGCGAGCATAGAATGAATCGCTGGATTATCTTTTTGTAAATTCATTAGCAAACGTAAGGTTACCTTTGCATCAATGAAACTTGCCTTTGATATTTGTAACCGGGCTAATTTTGTATAAATCCCAATCGCTTCCTGTTTGTTTTCCAGTTTCAAATAAGATTCTGCTAAACTTGATAATACGGTATCATCCTTATCATGATCTTCAAGGAACTTATTGAAAAACTTAACCGCCTTCTTAAAATTCCCAGCTTTAAAAGCTTCAGTGCCTTTTAATTTTAATTTGAAATCAGTCATCTTAATTTTTACTCCATATTTATAAAATATAAAAGTATTATAACATATTGTATTTTTTATTTCAAGGGATAATTTAAAAAGTAATTGTAATTCAGACATAAGGGGGTTATAACTTTAGTAATTATTAGAAATCAGCTATAGAATTTCACAAATATTATGCAGACAGATAAAAATAGTTAAAAATCAAAATAAAATGAATGCAGCTAAAATTTACAAAG
>DAOVMD010000026.1 GCA_030630935.1 Candidatus Mcinerneyibacteriota bacterium
GGTTTATCTGTCTTCCATAGCTTTTGGTGATTATGATAATGATGGTGACCTGGATCTTGCTGTAACCGGTTGGGATAAAATATATAGAAGGTTTATAATCTTTCAAAATAATGGCGGGACATTTACAAAAGTTCAGGAGCCAATGGGTGAAAATAAAGGTGTTTACTGGTCCTCCATAGCTTTTGGTGATTATGATAATGATGGTGATCTTGATCTTGCTGTCACCGGTGTTGATAATGAAGGAGATTATAGGTTTATAATCTTTCAAAATGATACTGGGACATTTTCAAGCGAGCAAGAGCCGATAGGAGCCAATAATTGTTTTTGGAGACCCTCAATTGCCTTTGGTGATATAGATAATGACGGGGACCTGGATATTTCTGTAGTCGGAGGAGGAGGGGATGAACCATCTGGAAGGTTTTTAATCTATGCTAATGATGAAGAGAATACTTCCACGAATAACTCACCATCAGTACCGACAGGTATGTCAACTACAGATGTTGGAGGTTATTGGAAGTTATCCTGGAACCAATCCACAGACGACCATACTAATCAAGATGTATTACGTTATCAAATAGCCATAGGTACAAGCCCCAATTATTATAATTACACAAGCACAAGTATAGATTATCCCCAGGGTCAGGCAAATTTGGGTAATGTTATGTTAACAACAGGTATTCCAAATTACCAAACAAAAATACCTTCAACACAACAAATATATTGGAAAGTTTGTGCAATAGATTCTGCATTTAAAAATTCAGATTATTGTTTAGAACAGAAATTTGTGATCTCAATCAGTGGAACTACCACAGATGGGACAAATCCTTTACCAGGGGTTACAGTTAATCTTACTGGCGATTCAACATCAATTACCATTACTGATGCTTCAGGGAACTATGCTTTTAATAACCTTGATGTGGGTTCAACCTATATTGTAACTCCATTAAGAACACATTGTACATTTTCCCCTTTAAATATAACATATATAGATTTAAACAGCAGTATAACAGATGCTGATTTTATTAGTACTTGTGATACTTATTCAATAAGCGGCATAGTTACAAATGGTGTAGAGCCTTTATCGGGAATTACCGTTAATCTTACAGGTGATTTTACAGGAAGCACCGTTACTGATAACTCGGGAAATTATGCGTTCCATAATATCATTGCGGGCTATACTTATATTATTACACCAGCAAACCCACACTATACATTTTCACCTTTAAATAGAACTTATGTAAATTTAACCGGTGATATTAATAATGCCGATTTTTCCGGTGTATTACATCAGTGGTCAATCAGTGGAACTATCACAGATGGAGCAAATCCTTTTCAGAATGTTACAGTTAATCTTACAGGTGATTCTACTGCAAACACTACTACAAATAGTTCTGGTAGCTTTACATTTAATAACCTTGATGCGGGATGTGTCTATACGGTTACTCCTATATATACTGACTATAATTTCACACCGGTAGATAGATCTTATATTAACTTAAGCAGCGATATTACAAATGCTGATTTCACCGGAAATCTTAATAAATGGGCTATCAGCGGAACTATAACAGATGGAACAAATCCTGTATCAGGTGTTACCGTTGATCTTACCGGTGATTATACAGCATCAACAATTACCAATGCATCAGGAAATTATACATTTAATAACCTTGATACCGGAGCAACTTATGTTGTTACACCAACAAAGATAAATTATATATTAAATCCCGTAAATAGAATATATACAAATTTAAGTAATGATATTACAGATGCTGATTTCTCCGGAACAAAGATTTTTGCAGAGAATTTGGAGAATATAATAGCTTATCCTAATCCATATAAACCGGATATGCAAACAGATTCGGTTACATTTGCAAATCTGACAGAGAATGTTGAGATAAAAATATTCAATATTGCCGGGGACCTTGTGTTTGAGATAAAACCAGATGGCATTAACTACAAATGGTATTTGAAAAATAACAACGGTGAAAAAGTCTCATCAGGTGTTTACATTTATCTAATATCTAACAACAGTGGTGAGAAAAAGACCGGCAAATTTGTAATCATCCGTTAGTTTAAAGAATGACTGTTGACCTGTTTGACTTATTAATCAGATCGAGACGGTACTAATTGCTTTCAATACTCTGTCTCAATCTAGTTCTCAATCTCAATCTGATATATTTAAATAACCAAATGTTCATAAATGTACATCGTGATAAAAAGTTAATGTACGTCCCCCTTTTGTTTCCACTTTCCGACACTTCGCTAGATCTTCGATTTGTTAATGACAATACTTTTGTTTTTCCTAGTAAAAAATTATCCGCAAGTTATCAGACAGCCTCTTCGCAGTGCTTGTAACCGGCACTCTATTCCCCAAATAATAATGATAACAAAGATTCAATTGGCTGGGGTAATTTATTCATACCAGATGGCTCAACAGGAAAATTTTCATCTTTATAATCCTCGTCGTCTTCTATTTCAAATCCATATTTTTGCCAGACTCCGTATAGTAATCGGTAATCTCCAATTTTAAGATATTCTCGATTTTGCATTAATAGGTTCAATAGAAAATCATCTGATTCTATTGCCGTATCAAGATCATCTTCATCGTAATCATTGTAATCGTGATAGTCATTATCAAAACCTAATCCTGGATCAAGATGACAGAAAATGGAAACGATTACCCGCTTTCCTTGGGATTCCACAGTTACACCCATATCATCAATTCCATCAAATTCGAAATTACTAATTTCTTTAATTATCTTTGCTTTTGTCTCAAAAGCCATTACGAGAGTCCACCAACTGTAACTTTCGGAATACATAACATCATAGTAATTCCCCATAAGTGGTTCCCAACCACCTGGAAGGTCATTCCATTCACCATGGTAGATAAAGCTTACTCTTCGTTTAGTTGGTCTGGCTCTACTTGATAGACTGGCAACCTTTTTCCTTTGAGATTTGTTTAAAGGTTTATCAATAGCTAAAAATTCATAAGAGGTTGAGCTGTGATCAGCTTGAAATCCTTTACGAATACTAAATATCTTCATAATCTCCATCTCCTTCTTTATTTTTGGACTGAAACCAGGAATCTTTTGTCTTTAATCTAATCCATTCGGGATAATTTTCCAGATATTCCAGAAACGGATGACACTCAATGCATTCTGGTATTTGTTTATAAGTATCTTTTTTCTTTCTAACAGGTTTACCAGTCGTACTTAATGTATATGGAGATGCGTTAAGCTCCTTGATGGCTCTTCGTTGACTTACCCCATAGCGATCCATATATTCCTCCACTGAAATTATATTATAGCTCTTCAAATATTCAACTAAATCCAAGCTTCTCCCAATTTTGCCAATCTTGCTTAATTTGGGTAAAACAGGTTGAGGGCAATCGGTATCTCCTCCTAATCCATCCACAGCAAAAACACGACAGCCGCCGCAGAAATGTCTTGCCTGACAAACACCACACCAGCTATACTTAAATGACTTTTTATTCCGAAAAGAACGGTATTTACGAAGTATTCGCGACTGTTCCCATAGTACTGTCGGTTCAGATTCTAATAAATTACCGGCATAACAATCCGGATGTACAAGCTGGGAACAAGGATAGACAGAACCATCTGGCGCCAGTGCAAGAATCCGGTCAGCTGCAACACAGCCTTTAATCCCAAATTGTGCCGATAATTTCCTGGATAAATATCGCTGAACAAAACTTAATGCACAATCTATTCTAATATTTAATTGAGGATTTTCCTTGATAATTTCATATATTTTTTTATGCAGTTTTTTTGTCTGATAATGGTCAGGTTTTTCAGATTCCCAACGTTCAATACTTTCAGGTGGTTTGTATCTCAGTAGAATAATTCGGTTAAAACCAACATCAGCAAGAATTTTAATAAGTTTCTCGAACTGTTTAATCGCGGATTTGGTTAAAAACAGATTTGCACCAGGAGTTATACCCAGTTTTTGAAGGGTAATAAATAAATCTTGAAGCTGGTGAATTGTTTTTATTAAGTTTGACCCTATAAGATCATCTGGCTGGATACCAAATTGTAGATTTTGGATTGAGCTGCATAATGATTCTAAAAGGTAAGAATCTATCTTCAGCTTACCTGTGGTGATATTGACAGATAATCCCCGATTAGCAGCATACTGAACAAGCTTTAATAAATCCTTCCTGAGTAACGGTTCACCTCCACCTATAGCTAATTGAAATACACCCCAGTCTGCAATTTTATCAATGAGTTTCATGGCATCTGTGGTACCAAGCTCATTTTTAATGAATGAAAAACGACGGGTATAACAATCAGGGCAATCTCTATTGCAGCTATAGGTTACAGCCCAATGCACGGTTTCCGGAGCTGAAAGCCATGGTTTTGATGTAATTTTAACCGGTTTTGGAATTATTGATTGTGGAAGTGATGACGCTTCATTCTGCTTTTCTATTATCCTCAGCTCGAATAATTTTTGCAAGGTTTTATCTATTGACTTATCTTCCCTTTTTATAATATTGTTTTGAATTAAAAAGGTGATGGCATCGTTTAGTTTTAGAGCTCTATCCTTTATCAAATTGAGCAGGTGAAAAGCGCTGTTGTCAACTTCCAGAATATTACCATTACGAGTGTCATAAACTAGACCGCCAAAATATTCTTTACGCAAACGGATACCATAAACAAGACGAATAATAAGATTTTGCATCACTTTATCCCAAATCCAAATATAGAATTTATTTCTTTATTTTTTCTGATTAAACCTCTCAAGTTCATCCGGGTTATCTAAATTCAACTTAATCTTCTCTCTTAAATCATTTATAAATTCTCCTCAAAATTAACTCAATTCTATTATA
Organism: Candidatus Mcinerneyibacteriota bacterium; assembly: GCA_030630935.1. Classification (GTDB taxonomy): domain Bacteria; phylum AUK180; class AUK180; order JAQVHJ01; family JAQVHJ01; genus DAOVMD01. The sequence continues at coordinate 4,844 of DAOVMD010000026.1, forward strand.
CTCTGAAACCTCATCTTTGTCAAGATTAAAAAGTTAAATAGTTAAAGTGTTCAAATGTTATTGGAAATTTTGGAGTGCATTGATGGGGGTGAAACCCCATTCTTTATGCGTAGCAATAATACATGAGATTATATAAAAGTATTAACATCATCACGTTCCAGTTTGGAACGTGACATGATTAGGTTTACAACTATTTCTTTTTAGAATCAATGCAAAAACCTTGCTTAAAATATTTAAAAAATTCAAGATTTTTACTTGACTTTTATAATTATTTATGTTAAAATACGAAACTTATTGACTTTATATATAATAAGGTATTATATTAACAGTAAAATATTAAAAAAAGGTGAGTAAAAATGAAGAGTAAACTTTTACTATCGATTTTTCTGGTTAGCCTATTGACCGGGGCAGTTTTTGGTGCTGCCTTCAATGGAAGTACCGGACTTGTCAACATTCCCACCGCCGATGTTCTTGAGCATCTTGGTTATGATTTAGGAGTATGTAATTCAATGGCTTTTGCCAGTGAGGAAGAATATCTTGATCCACGTATGAGCAATGAGCAGGATGCGAGATTCAATTTAGGTCTTCATATTCCAACCCGTGCACTTATGGTAATGAATTTAGAAATTGGAGTTACTCAATACACATTATTAAGTGAAGAAGGCCGTAAGGATGGAGTTGTCAATTTCAAGCTTCAGTTATTCCGTGATCCTACAGACAAGACCTTACATCATGGTCATGTTAACCAGGCCGCTCCCATGTGGATGCCTTCGATTGCTTTAGGCGTAAAGAATATTGTTGGTGACGGTTTAAAATATATTACCCCCGCGGGTCCCTATGCAGAATATCCACAGAACAATTCAGCCTACCTTGTAATGACTAAGAAATTAAATCTTTCTCCGAGCTTTGGATTAAAAATGCACTATGGTTTTGGCGGTAATTCTTTTCAGGGTCATGGTAAGGATGCATCACCCGGAGCATTTTTTGGATTTTCATCATTATTCTTACTTGGTCAGACCGGAAACCCATTAGAAGTTATGTTAGATTATGATGGGAATGCTTATGCTTTTGGATTAAGTTTCATTTTAAATAATCCACAGATGTATGGGAAGATGTCAAATAGTGGAGTTAGAAGATTTCTCCCCGGTTTAAAGGTTCAAGTAGGGATTTCCGATTTTGAAGAAGCTATGCGTGACTATGAAGATGCAAAATATGACGGGAAGAAATTCTCACCGAAGATTGAATTTTCCTTAGGTATAACGAATGATTATACAATTAAATCTATGTCAGATGGAACTCCTCCGCCACCGCGTCCACCGAAACCGCCGAAGCCATCGAATAAGGAGAAGGAAGAAGCAGAACAGGCCAGGGCTTATGCAGAAGCATTAAAAGCACGTAAGCTTGCAGAGCTTGCAAGAACGAAAGCTAAGTTAGCTTCAATGCGAGTTCAGGGTATAAATGTAGATGAATTGAAAGCAGACATTAAACCTATATTCCCATTAGTGAAATTTTCAGGGAACGGTTTTGAAATAACAATGATTGGCGTTGTCTTTAAACCAAACTCTTCTGACTTAGCAGATGTTTCAAACAGGAAACTTGATAAGCTTACCCCGATACTCAGGAAGTATCAGAGTAAAGGAGTAAAAGCAACCATAATTGTTTCTTCTGCAAATGTAGGTTTGGCACTTAAGCGAGCCGGAGTTCTTGAGCAATACTTAATTCAGAATGCAGGTTTTGCTCCTACAAAGATTAAAAAGAAACCGAAAACCGGTAGAGATAGAATTATCTTAGTTATTTACAAATAGAGATTTTGGTAAATAAATCAGGATAAGAAATGGCAGACAAGAAGAAATTTATTCCAATACTAAGGACTGTTTTAATCGTTATCTTCTTATTTTATCTTATTACTCTTTTTGGAGTGATTAAATCCAAGTTCATAAAAGAGCATATAGATTTTCCGTGCGATGCTGAAGTAACTTCGGATGGTTGTTTGAACTATTTAAAGTCTAAAGATGATAATCGGAAAGATAAGAAACTTGAAGTTTTTATAACAGTATTTTTTGCCGGTGTTCATGGAGCTACTTGTGAGCATATTTCTACTTCCAGTTCAAAATTAAGGGTTCTTGGTTATAAAATAGAAGTTGACGGTGAAACTTTAACAATAAATAATAAGATTACTTTAACAAAGGGCAACACCTGGCATCGGGAACGGGTCAGTGCATTCCTAAATCCCTGGCGTATAACGAAGAGATTTATAAAAATAAAGAATTACGGAACAGTAAACCGGATGTTCGATATGAAAACAGGAATATCTTATCCTTATGGACCAACAGTTATTGCACTTGGTCGAGGTGGAACTTTTTATAAAACAAACTGGAATGGCATATTTACCTTAATAATTCTTATTGTGATTTTTGTTTTAACATTTGTATTTAAGAAGAAAGAAAAACCAGAAAAATTTATAGAACCAGAAGAATTAGAAAAGTTAAAATAATCTCTATTTGTTTTAGATACATCTCTTACATACTAATACCCTAATTTTATAATTAAATAGAATAAAAAAATGATTAGTTTTAACAATATACTTTTAAGATTTGGTGAGAAGGAACTATTCCGCGGTATTAATTGGATGATCCCTGACGGTGCTAAGGTAGGTTTAGTTGGAGATAACGGTACAGGAAAAACAACGTTATTCAGGTTAATCTTGAAGAAGCAGCTATTTGACAGCGGAACAATTGAAGTTGCCAAGAAGAAAAAGATTGGCTATCTTCCCCAGGATCTTGTTGAGATTGAACCTTTACCGTTAATGGAATACTTGAAGAAGAAATGCGGAATCCTTGATCTTGAAGAGAGGATTAAAAAATATGAACATGAACTTTCAGACTATTCTGAATCATCTTCCGAGCATAAGAAAATACTTAATGATTACGGAAATGCTTTAGAGTCTTATAATCACATGGACGGTTATTCATTTAATGCCAAAGCAGGATTCATCCTTCATGGTCTGGGTTTTAAATCAGGTGATGAATTTAAGGATTCAATAGAATTCTCCGGTGGTTGGAAGATGCGTATTTCCTTAGCTGTAATCTTATTAAATAAACCGGATATAATGCTCCTTGATGAGCCGACAAATCACCTTGATACAGAGAGTATGGAATGGTTGGAAGGGTACTTAAAAAGTTATAAGGGAACATTGATTACAATCTCTCATGATAGGATGTTTCTAAATAAAATGGTTACGCAGATAGCCGAATTATTCAGGGGTAAATTGACAGTATACAAAGGTAATTATTCGTATTATTTGAAGGAGAAGGAGTTAAGGCTTGAGCAATTGAAGAAGGAACTCGCAGGTCAGCAGGAAGAGATTAAGAGAACGAAAGCTTTTATCGAAAGATTCAGATATAAAGATTCTAAGGCACGTCAAGTTCAGAGCCGTGTTAAGAAGCTTGAGAAACTTGAAGAGATTAAGATTGAAGACGAAGGGAAGAAAATTAAAATTGTTTTTCCTGAACATAATCGAAGCGGAAAGGAAGTTGTAAGGATAGAGAATCTCTCAAAAGCCTATGGAGACTTAGAGGTTTTAAAGGATATTGATCTAACTATTTATCGCGGGAAAAAAATTGCTTTAGTAGGAGTTAATGGAGCAGGGAAGTCGACATTCTCCAGGTTATTAAGTAAATCAGAAGACCCAACTTCAGGTTTGGTAGAGTCTGGATATAATGTGAAGATGTCATTTTTCTCACAGGAAAGTACTCAAAATGTAAACTATGAAAATACTATTTGGAATGAAGTTTTTACAGCAGGTTCCAAATTAAATGATAATGAACTCAGGAATTTTTTAGGGGCATTCCTTTTTTCTGGTGACGATATCCTTAAAAAGATATCCATCCTTTCAGGGGGCGAGAAATCGAGGTTGGGCTTATTAAAAATTCTACTTAAGGATTCAAATTTATTAATTCTTGACGAACCTACAAATCACCTTGATGTAAAGACAAAGGATATTTTTCAGGATGCCTTATTACAATATTCCGGGACAGTGATCATAGTTTCTCACGATAGATATTTCCTTGATAATCTTGTTACAAAAGTCATTGAGATTCGGGATAAGAAATTCTTTGAATATACAGGGAACTATTCTTATTTTATTGAGAAGCGAGCGAAAATGGCCATCGAAAATCAGGTAATTGAAAATAAGGAAGTTAATACGGTTTTACACGGAAAAGTGAATGTAAAGAAATCCGCAAAATTACGACGTGAGCTTCGAAGTAAAATCAGATTATTAGAAAAAGAAATTGCCAATTTAGAAGAGCTGAAAAAAAGTAATGATTCACTACTCTGCGACCCGGCGATTATTAAAGATATCAAGAGAAGCAGAGTTCTGGTAAGAGAGAATCGAAAGACTGGAAAGGAATTGAAAAAAATGTACAAGGACTGGGAGCAATTAGAATCAAAGCTGAAGGAATTAGTTTGAACTGCTTTTCGATAACATTACTTGGTTATTATGGAGTGCATCACGTGCTTGCTCGTGATGTAAAAAAAAGTGAAAAAACTCTCGGGTTAAACGTATTGATAATTATATAGATTTATGATAAACTATTATCAAATTTTAAAGTCAACCAGGAGACGTGGGATGAAGAAGAGATATCTTTTATGGAGTGCGTTTATTGTAATTGCAAGTGTATTGATATTTTCGTTTTTAAGTAATGGGTGTTCAAATTCCAAACATTTGTTTAAAAAGAAAAAAGAATTGAAGTATCCCGATTGGCCCGGATTGGATGAGAAGATTGAAAAATATAATAAATTAGTCGAGGGTTCTCCTCCTGAACTAAATGCAACGAGCCTATTTAAAATGGGAGTTGAAGAAGAAGACATTAGATGGCATTTTGTGATTACTTTAAGGTATAAAATGTCACAAAATGAAATTAAAAATATAATTGAGAAAATTAATAAAAAAGATGGAAAGATTTACAAAAATGTACAAAACCGATCTCTATATATTACTATTTTAAGTATGGATAGATTTAAAGAATATTATAATTATTTAAATTCCTTAAAGAAGACTGATAAAAGAATAAGAAGCATTTATATGAATGATTTAATTGAATATTCTTGTTATCACTACTCTCCAATTGATAACACTATTCATATCATATTCAATAAAATTTTATCAGATGAAGAAAAGAAGGTTTTTGCAAAAAAATATAATTTAAAATTTAAAGAAAGAAATTATTTCAAATTTATCCCAGGACGAGATTTTATTAAAGCTTATATAAAAATATTTGAAGACCCACTTGTAAAAAGGGTTGCTCTCAATGATCTTTATGCTATTAAAGCTCTATAAAATAGTTTTAAATTTTTCTTGACTTTTTAACTTTAATTTAGTATAATAATTATTCATTGTAAAAAGGGAGTAGTACTTGGACTGGATAAAAGAACTTTCCGCACAATTTGAGAACATTGAGTTCTTCCCCCCCGTAAAAGAGAAAGACGTCAGAGCACTCGAGAGAAAATTTGACATTAAATTTCATAAAGAGCTTAGAAGACTGCTGAAATCAACAGATGGTTTTTTAGCAAAGTTTGATGCAAATATCTGCTGGAGTATTCTGGAGAATGAAAACAATACCGATATCTATACTGAGAATATGTATATCTGTGAGAATAATAATGCCCCTGAGGGAGTTGACTTTAAAGAGGTTGTTTTCTTCGGTGATGATGGAGCAGATATTTTTTGGGGTTTCAAATTAGAAGACGGGAAGATGACCGATACTATCGTTTCATGGAACAGAATGAAGAATTCTGTCCGCGAATATCAGATGCCTCTAAAAAATTTCTTCAGGATGGTTGCAGAATCTTAGGATAAAATGAAAGATTTGGACCAACAATTTAATCAAAAATTAAATCAAATTACCCTCATTTTAGCTGTAAGTTTAATTATAGTTACCGTTTTGGTTTTTGTAATTATTAATACTACATCAAATTGTATTTACCCCAAATTAAATACAAGCTGTGATTATAATAAAGAACTTTATTTTATAGGAGAAATCAGGTATCGTTATCCTTTTAGAGTGTTGAATAAGTTGATTTTAAAAAAGAAATTATGCTTATGTAGATTTAACCCCGGAGAAAAAACGCACGAGGTTATTTTTAAATTTCGGTGTAATCCTGAATATATAAATATAATTTCTAATTCAGAAGAGATCTTTATCTTGACCGAGAAAAACCTATATCGGTATAATGGCAAAGTTGTATGTCAGGATCCATTTAGTGGATATAAAATTGATTCAAAGTTATTTATTGTTAACGATAACCCGTCATTTTTAACTTTTACAAATTATGACTTTGAGATATATTCATTGATAGGACAAGAATGGAAAAGAAATACTGAAGTCGAAGAGCAGCTTAACTTAAAATATAGTGAGTTAAGAATAGCAAGTTTACAAAAAATTGAAAGAAATTCTTTGTACCTTTTTTATATCCATGATCAAATATTAATTGCGGATAAAGTTTATAAAAAATATAATTTAACATCCAAACGTTTATTCCAATATCGTCAATTGAGAAATGAAGTAGTCCTTTTTAAAGCAGGTTATTTAATAGATTTTGGTTATCACAGGATCTCCGGTAGAACAATATATCCAACAGAAGAGAAACATGATATCTTTTTTGATAGAAAAACAGAACATATGTTTGGTAAAGATGTAACAATCTACGAATTTGGAGTCTACAATTGTAATGGTCCACGTAATTTTGATCTGCTAATGTTTAGTACCGGGAATTATTGCTTCCTTGAATTTAGAAATGGAAAAGTAAAAGAATATGGAATTTTTATGGATGATTATTTTTTTAAATCAATTTTAACTTTTGATATTATTCGATATTCATATGTTTTTTTATTAGTTAGCATTTTATTCTTTTATCAATTCTTCTTCAATGCAAATAAGATTTCAATCGCAAAAATATATTGGGAAACGGGACACTTTGCGTCTCTTTCTAAAAGATTACTTGCCCGAGTGCTTGATTTTATTTTAATGTTTATCATAATTATGTGGAAATTAGAATTGAATTATATTTTTGTGATTCTGTTTATCCTGCTATTTTTTGAAGGATTTACTGGATATACTCCAGGGAAATTTCTTTTAGGAATAAAGGTGGTTAATAGATTTTATGAACCCATAGGATTTTTAAAAGCTTTGGTAAGGAATTTCATGCTTCCTTTCGATTTAATCCCGTATTTTTTAATATTTGATTGCTTCTTGATAGGGAAATCAGATAAGTGGCAGAGATTAGGTGATGTGATAACCGGATCAATAGTTGTAGAAAAATTTAAGGAGATATAAACGATTAATAAGATTAAAATTAAAAATGATTGCAGAGTCTTAGGAGGATGTCATAATGGATGATAAGGAAAAGTTAAAAAAGTCATTGAAATTTGCTTTGATTTCATTTTTAATAATTGTATCTATTTTATTTCTTGTCTCAATGTTTTCTCCAATTTACTTACTAACCATGAGATTAGATTCAGTGCTAAATGAATCCTTTGTTTTTGAAGGGAAATACTATATTTTATATCAACGTACAAAAGATTTTGATAATTTCAAGGCTCCACAGTTTAAAATATCGAAACAAATTCAAAAAAAATACTTACCCAATTTATTTATTTATAAATTTGAAGATAATAATTTAACAATACTCGAAAGATTTAGTCTTGATAATCCTGTTTATACTCTTTGTACTGAAAATCTTGTTTATTTAATTTCAAGGGATAAAATAATTCTATTCGATGGAAAGCAGTTTGAATACAATGAAAATAAATTACCCGAATTGTATTCGGAGTTGTTTTTATATGAAGACCACCCCGCATATATTATATATGAAAATAAAAACTTCAAGGTTTTTATTCTGAAGGATAAGGAATGGGTTTTAAAGAAAAATGTTACCTTTTTAAATAGTGAAAAATATTTATGTGAAGATGATAGATATATAAAGAAGAGACTTATTCCGGGAATGCAAATCCTTGTTAATAAAAATAATGAAATATTTATTAGCTATTATCCTTTGGATGAAAAGGATTATTACGTTAAAAATACTCATGTATTATTACACAAAGATAAAATTATTTTATTTTCTATGAAAAGAGACAAGAGAGGTCTTTTAAAAAGAAAATTAACAATCAGTGAATTAAAAAATGATTCAAACATAACTTTAATTAAAGAGATTATAATCTCTCAATTTGAAGATATTCGATTATGGGATTTTAAAGTTTTTAATTATAATGATCCTGCAAATTTTGAAATATGTTTTTGTTCAAAATCCGGAAATTTGAAATTGTTGACATATTCAAATGGTCAATTTATTAAACTAAATAAATCCGATTTTAAGTATAATGAGGTTCAAAAAATATTATTAATATTAGGTGCTACGTCATTTTATTGGATTCATTTTTTTATTTTAATTATTTTTCATATAATTATTGCAAAATACAAACCTAAAATTGTAGAATTAAATGGAAATGAATATAAAGTTCCGGGTTTATTGAAAAGAGCTTTATCGAAATATGTAGATATAATTATATGTTTTGTTTTCTTAATAGGGTTTGGCTTTTTGTGGAGTCTTATTCAACAGATATCGATTGATCTTGAATGGTTATCAGTTTTATTTGGTTTTATCGGATTATTTTCAGGACCTTTGTTTATTGTTTTCCTTGAAGGCTTAACTGGTCGCTCTCCGGGAAAATTATTATTTGGCTTGAGGGTTGTCGATATAAATCTTAAGAAACCCGGATTCAATAGAGCTTTAATCAGAAATGTTTCATTTTGTGTTGATGTTTTCCTCTGGCTTTTTGTTATAGATTGTTATAGAATTGGTATGACAGATGATTGGCTCAGACTTGGCGATAATGTTGCAAGAACGATTGTGATTGAAAATAAAATAGATTAATGACATGGTTCCTCTCTCAAAAAGTTGTTAAAATAACAAAAAAACAAAAAAAAGAAAGTTTTTTAACAGGGACTTTAAAAAGACCTGTAATGGATATATTTATATCGTTTAGATTTGTTAGGTCTTTTAATGCTATTGTCTTCAATCATGGTCAAGGTCAAACTGACCTTGACTGAAGGTTAGTACTTTGAAAAGTATTGCAATTGGCCATAGCATTGGGCTTTTACCCCCTTAATGATTCGATTGAATGCAAAAAACAATTTCTTTAGCAGGTCGACAAACGGAGAGAGGAGATTGAGTTTACCCCGATTTGTCAGGGATAGAGAAGCGTATCGGGAGACTTTTACGAGACTTGGAAGAGATAATATATAAAAAAGAATTTATTGTTTAAATCAAATGTTTTTGAAAGTCATTTATGGCTATTATGAAAATGATTCATAGCCTAGGAGTTTACCCCTAGCGTGAGTTTATCACGAAATACATTATTTTATATTTTTAAAAAAGATAAATATCGATATATTGGAAAATTATGGTTACCTTTCGCCA
>DAOVMD010000262.1 GCA_030630935.1 Candidatus Mcinerneyibacteriota bacterium
ATTTTTTTATATTTAATTCTGAAACTGGAGGAAATGACGGTTTTGCAAAATAGAAACCCTGACCAAAATTGATTCCCATTTCTTTCAAGACCTCATACTCTCCAATTCTTTCAATTCCCTCAGCAATAATTATGAAGTTTATCTGTTGTGAGAAAGTTGTCAGGGTCTCAAGAAGGTTACGTTTAATTAAGTTTTTATCAATATCTTTCACCAGGGACATATCAAATTTTATATATTCCGGATGAAGCTCAGTTATAGTTTGTAAAGATGCATGACCGGTACCTGCATCATCAATAGCAATTGAAAAATTCATCTTTCTAAGGAATTTTAAAGAATTCTTAAATAGTTCATAATTCTTAATTGCTGAGCGTTCTGTAATTTCTAAAACAATATTAGAAGGATCAATCCCGGCAGCTTTAAGAAGAGCCCCTATCTTCTCTTCTCTGAACTCCGGATCAGGAATAGCTTGAACTTCCGTGTTAATAAACAATTTATAATTATTACTGATATTAGTTGAATTCATAATTGCTTTTTCTCTGCAAACCCGTTCTAATTGAGTAATCATATTTGCTTTTCTGGCAAAATCAAATAGGATTTCAGGATCCTGAAAAATGGAATCAGTTGGACCGCGGGAAAGGGCTTCATAACCAAAAATCTCAAGAGTCTCAAGGTCTATTATCGGCTGATAAAAAGTTCTAATCTTCTTTTGAGTAATGATCTTATTCAATTCAGATTTTAATTTTATCTCCTCTACTTGAATCCGGGAGGCCGCCATTAACTTCGCTTCATCCACTGCATTATAAACTAACCTTTCAAACCTGGCAATCGGGGATTCGGTAATGATTGAATAACCGATCCTTAAATTCACGGTTGGTTCAATAAATGAGATATTGAAATCTGAAAGAATCTCACGAATCTCATTCTGAATTATGCTTATAAGGCTATCTAAAAATTCCACCGAAACCATCTTACCATCTTTGTCCTTGGAAACAAAAAGTAAGAACTCTCCACTTTTCACATTCAGGGTGGTAATAATGTCTTCTTCTATTAAATAGTTATCTTTAACAATCTTCAAAACTTGAGCGATATATTTAATGATCTCATCAAAAATCTGCCACCCATAAATTGATTCAAGCTTACCTTGTTCAAAAATACTTACAAAAATCAAGCCCAGGAGTTTTTGTTCATCGAGCATTTTTCTAATCTGTTCAACTCCTATAATAAAACTTGGTAAACCAGTGTTTTTGTCATAAAGACAATTCTTAAATCTCATCCACTCAGTTTGAATCTTAAAAAAATCTTGTTCTCTTTCTACCATTATTTTCTCCACTATTTATCTATATGAGAAAATATCTTTTCGATTCGTTCTACTAATTCATCTGGATCAAACGGCTTCGTTATATAATCCATCGCACCTTCCTGAATTCCGAGTATTTTATCTTTCGCTTGAGTCTTGGCTGTCAGCATCGCAATAGGAATGGTTTCATACCTATCATCATTTTGAAGCATTCGTAAAACTTCCCAACCATCCATATCTGGCATCATGATATCAAGCAATATCAAATCAGGCATAAAATTAGGCAGTTCTTTGATTAACTCTAACCCATTAGTTGCTGAACGCACCTCATATCCCTCTGTCTCAAGAACTAATTTACAAAAATCAAGGATGTCAGGCTCATCATCAACTATAAAAATCTTCTTTCCCATATATTGCCCCTTGTTTGAATTGTTATGTAAATTATATCATATTAATCACAAAAAGTCAAATCTTTTTCATATGTTGTTTTACTTATATTATAATATTGTTTTTGAAGAATATCATGATTGCATTAATTTTTCATTATATAATGCATCTCTTCTTTGTTTGTGATGTAAAAAATGGGAGAAATCCTCTGAATTAAAAACTTGATTTTTTTTAAAAAATAGTTTATAATATCTATATGAAAAGAATTTCTATTGTAACTTTTTTATTATTAATCTTTGGTATTCTCTTGGTTTCCGCTGAAGATAAAGATAAGGATCAAAAACCTGATTTTGATTCCCTTGAGAAGTGTGCACAATTTTTATATTCCATGGAAGAGTCCTATTCAAAGGTTAAGTCCTATAAATCCTTAACCACCAAAAGGATTCGAATAACAAAGGAGCTTAGAAAAAAAGAGATAATTGAAGTTTATTTCATGAAACCCTATTCAATCAGACTGAATCAATTGAGTTCGAAAAAGAAGATGCAAGTAATTTATCAACGAGGCGCCAATAACGGAAAGATGCTTGTTCAGGTGGAGACTCTCTTTGGGAAACTGGTTCGTATAAAGCTGGATCCGGAATGTAAGTTAGCGCGAAAGAATCAACTCCGGACAATTAAAGAAGCAAGTATCGGATACGTAATAAAGCTAATAAACAGCAACATTAGAAAGGGAGTAAGGGAGAATAAACTTAGCTTAGAATATTTAGGTTCAGAAGAGAAATTCGATTCTACTTTATACATCTTTGAAGGAAAGTTTTCAGGAAGTAAAGATGACGGATTCTTTTGTAAAAAAGCAACTTTGAAGATTGATTCAAAATTAATCCTCCCGCGTGAAATCATTATATTTGACTGGGATGGGAAGATCCGGGAATGGTACGAATACCTTACGATTGAAATTAACCCGGGATTAACAGAGCAGGATTTCAAATTTTAAGATTTGGAATTACGTCTTAGGTTCAATATCTAATAGTATATAATAAGGATTTTCTTTAAGGATTTTCAAAATTTCCTCCCGTGAATATAGCTTACCTTTATTTATTCCAGGGCAAAATTCACCCCGGGCTTTCCACTTTTTCTCTGATGTAACTAATTCCCACCAGAATGGGTAGGAAAAACATTGGTAGGGTCTAACTTCATGAATTTTACATTTCCCCGATTCAAGAAAAACACAATCTCCGTTTTCCTGCTCAATTAAAGAATAAAAAGTTGCATAGGTCATTGTATATTTCTCCAGAAATTTTTCTCTTGAAATTTTTAAGAATTTCGCAATCCTATCGACCTCATCTATAAACAGGAATACATATCCGGGGTACCCCATACAGCATTTTCCACACTGAGTACACTCAAACCTTAACCCCTTTTCAAAATAATACATATTAGGTCTTCCTTATAATGGATTCTTTTTTATTACTTTTCTCTGCCTGAAAACAGCTTCATATTTAATCCCTGAATTCAGAGCGATCTGTTTCAATCTCTTAAATTCAAAACCCGTAAATTCCGGAGAATGAGCATCAGAGCTCAGAACAACAGTATCCCCTCCTAAATCCGCATAACGTTTTAATATTTCAGGATGAGGATAGATTGTTTTAGGATTATTCCTTAAACCTGATGAATTAATTTCTAATATTTTCCCGTTATTTATTAATATTTTTAATATCTCCTCTATTATTTCCATATAATCAATTGGGTTATAATTCCCATATTCTAAAAAACCATACCTTGTGATTATATCAAAATGACCAAGTATCTCAAAAAAATCAGACTTTACAAGCTCCCTTAATTCAATGAAATATCTTTGGTATGATGCCTTCTGTGAAATTTTCCGAAAACGTATGGTCTCCTCTAAAGCTGAACTGGAAATATTCCAATCATCTACAAAGTGAATCGAACCAATTACATAATCTAAAATGGTCTCATTCAGGAAGCTTGAAATCTTATCCATATATTGGGGTTGGTAAGTAATCTCAACTCCTTTAAGGATACTTAACTGTTTCATATATATAGTCTTTAGAATGTTAAGATTCAAACCGAATATTAAATCTGAATAAAAACCAAAACCATTATCCCTGGGATCAAAATCTATATGCTCTGAAAAACCAATGCCGGTTAAACCTATATTTAATGCTCTTTTACAATAATCTATTAAATCCCCACCTGAATCAATTGAGAATTCCGAATGAAGATGACAATCAATCATAACTATGCTCCTTAGTTTAGAATTATATCATTTTAAAAATTAAAAATCAAGAAATATTATTTTTTACTTATTCCATAATAACTGTAGAGACGCGCCATGGCACGTCTCTACGAAATAAAAACCATTTCTAATTTATAGGAGTGAGTGAAGGTTTTGATTTGTGAAAATAATCATTTCATTTTCCTTGACTTTAAATATTTAATATGATATAATCTATCTCAAATCAAAAAAAAAGGAGAGGTCTTGTATAATGAAAAAGATTACAAAGGTCACCCCAAAAAATGTGCATAAAATTCTTGGTAAATACATTTTAGCTGATGGTTATCCATTTGTCGTTGATCTTAAAAAGAGTAAGGGGTCTTATTTAGTTGATGCGAAAACAGGTAAGAAATATCTTGATTTCTTCACATTTTTTGCATCATTTCCAATTGGTTTTAACCATCCTAAGTTGATGACAAAATCATTTAGGGAAAGAATTGCAGATGTTGCAATAAACAAAACTTCCAATTCAGATTTATATACCGTTGAGATGGCAGAATTCATTGAAACATTCGCAAAGATTGCAGCCCCAAAAGAATTTAAGAAATTCTTTTTAATTAGTGGTGGAGCATTAGCAGTAGAGAATGCATTAAAAGCATCGTTTGATTGGAAAATCCGCTTAAATAAAAGTCGTGGAGTAAAAGGTGAAGTTGGTACTAAGATAATTCATTTTAAAGAATCATTTCATGGAAGAACCGGATATACCCTTTCCTTAACTAACACAGCAGATCCAAGGAAGTATTTATATTTCCCAAAATTCAAGTGGCCTAGAATTACAACTCCAAAAATTACTTTCCCATTAAACAATAAGAATTTAAAAACTGTAAAGCAGCTTGAAACTAAGGCAATAAAAGAGATTAATGAAGCAATTAAAAAATACGGAAAAGATATTGCCGGATTACTGATTGAACCGATTCAAGGTGAAGGCGGAGACAACCATTTCAGACCAGAGTTTTTCAAACAGTTACGAAAGATAACAGAGAAGAATGATATTATTTTCATACTTGATGAAATTCAAACAGGCATGGGTTTAACAGGAAAATGGTGGGCTTACCAACACATGGGATTTACTCCTG
>DAOVMD010000241.1 GCA_030630935.1 Candidatus Mcinerneyibacteriota bacterium
AGTCTCTTTAAAGTCACTGTTAGTTTTTTTTTTGTTATTTTTTCTCCGTGTTCGGAGTTTATCCCGAACTTTTTGCTTCGGGCTGTCCGGAGTTTACCCCGTTTTTGCGGAGTGGTAAAAATATTACATTCGGTTGCTTTACTAAGTACCTCCAACTCTAAATAAATGCAGCATAATAATTAAAGCAAAACCATTCATATTATTTTCTTCATGTTCTTTCCCGATGGAATAATCGGGACTACTCCCTGAACTACATATGTTCAGGTCGCAGCCTGCTTAATCCGGAATTTACCCCGAATTTACTTCGGGGTGGTAAAAATCTTTTTTTGTTTTTTCTTTGAACTAAAAAATCTTGTAAACATTCAATTAATATGTTATACTAAAAATCGTTCGATCTTTAGGTACTGACACTTTTTACAAGCACATCACGTAATATTATACAAGGTAGTAAAGATTGAACTTAAAAATTTGGAGTTTAATATGAAAGAATGCATACAAGTAGAAGGAGTAAACAAGGTCTATGACCTTGGTGACATCCAGGTCCAGGCATTAAAGGATATCTCGTTTTCCTTACCTGATTCCTCATTTGTCAGTTTTGTTGGTCCGTCGGGTAGTGGCAAAACAACTCTCTTAAACCTGATAGGTTGTCTTGATGTTCCGACTTCAGGCAGAATTGATATTTGCGGGGAAGATATCACAAAGTTATCTTATAAGGAACGCGCCCGGTTTCGTGGTAATAATCTTGGAATAATATTTCAGGATTTTAATTTAATATCTGTCCTCACGGTATTTGAGAATATTGAATACCCCCTTATTATGGTTCAGAATCTCCCGGCTTCAGAAAGAAGGGAGCGTGTTATGGAACTTTTGGAATCAGTTGAAATGCTTGAGCAGAAGGATAAGTTCCCCAGTCAGATTTCAGGTGGTCAGAAGCAACGAGTTGCAGTTGCTCGGGCATTAGCAGTAAAACCAAGGTTTGTACTCGCTGATGAGCCAACTGCCAACCTTGATCATGAGACAGCATATAAAATTATTTCGTTAATGAAAAAGATGCGTGATGAGAGAGGAACCAGCTTTATCTTTTCGACTCACGACTTAAAAGTTGTGAAGGAAGTTGATTACATTTATAAAATTGAAGATGGTTTTCTCAAGGGTAAAGAGAAAGTAGGAGGGGAAAATGTATAATATTATTAAGATTGCGTACAGGAATTTAATCAGGCAGACGAAAAGAACATTGTTGACGGTTTCAATTATTATTCTTGGAGTTATTTCAGTTCTTGTCTTTTCTTCTTTGACAGGTGCGTTTAAGGATCTTATGATAGGCGAGATTACCGATTCAGTACTTGGTCATATTCAAATACACAGAAAAGGATATGTCAGTTCAATTGACAACCTTCCCCTGAATAAAACATTTAATGAAAAGCAGATCAAGAAGATAAAAGAGATTCTTGATAAGAACGAAAATATCGAAGCATATTCATTCAGGATCTTATTCGGTGGGATGTTAAGTAATTATGCCGAGACAACAAATGTGAAGTTAGTTGCGATTCATCCTGAGCAGGAACTGAAGACCCTTCCATTATTGGAGAAGCGATTGGAGAAAGGAGAATTTCTCCAAGCAGAAGGTATTCTGATCCCTGATTTAATTGCCAGGGGATTTAAAGTGAACCTGAAGGATAGTATTGTATTAGTTGCAAATAATAAGGAAGGTTCGGTAAACGGGCTGCCCCTTAAACTTAATGGAATTGTAAAGTCTATTCCAGGTCCGGCAGGGAAGTTCGGGTATGTGAAGATTAAGGATGCGGCATCAATATTAAGAATGAATAAACCTGAATATAATGAAATTGTAATTAGGCTTAAAAACCTCTCAAAACTTGAAAAAATAAAAAAAGAATTAGATGCTGAGATCGGAAGTATCTTAGGGAAAAACGATAAACCGATGTTTGAAGTTCATACCTGGGAACAACTTTCACCTTTTAGTAATATTGCTGATATGATTGATTTGATGGCTTTCTTCATAAAAATAATCTTGGTTGTGATAGTCCTTATTAGTATAATGAATGTAATGATTATGAGTGTTTATGAAAGGACAAAAGAGATTGGAACTATTGCTGCAATTGGAACATTACCCGGGAAGATTCTGATGTTATTCGTGACGGAGGGTACTATGTTAGGTTTATTCGGTGTGATATCAGGGAGTATCTTAGGAACAATTTTGATTTTAATTTTAAAGATGATAAAACCCGTTATCGCGTTCGGGAGATCTGATAATATTGTTCTGATTCCGGAAATACCTTTTAATGATATGTGGGTGATTGGAATTATAATTTTATTGGTTGCAGTGATCGGGGCTTTTGGACCCGCGTTAAAGGCATCAAAGCTGGAACCGATTAAAGCAATTAGAAATTCGTAGGAGGATGAAATGAAAAAATTAACAATTATTATTCTTGTTCTGTCGATGCTGGTTGTCTTCGCTTTCGCAGAAGGTGAGAAGGAGAAGGAACTTACTGAGGAACAAAAACTTATTATTAAGAAGGGGACAGAATTATTAAATTCTGTTGATAAAAATCTTGCCCCGCCATCTTATGAATCGTATAGGAAGATTATTAATATTGAACCTAACGGTTTCAAGAAGGAATTCGTAATGTACTCAGTCAAGAAAGGCCGTGATAAAATGGCCCTTGCATTTCTCGAGCCGAAGTCCGAAGTGGGGAGAGTAACCTTAAGAGTCGACGAAAACATGTGGCTTTATATACCCAATGTGGGAAAACCTATCCGAATTACGTCGCTTCAGTCTGTGACAGGGGGATTATTTAATAATTCTGATATTATGTCATTGGATTATGGGGAAGAGTATAATGTTGAGGACATGGAAGAGACTGAGAAGGAAACAATTCTGATCTTAAGGGCAAAGACGAAAGCGATTGCTTATGATAAATTGAAGATGTGGGTTGATAAAAAAGATAAATTACCTACAAAGATAGAGTGTTATTCAGCATCTGATATGCTGATCAAGACTCTTGAGTTTAAAGATATCAAGGAATTTGAAAAAGGCCTGAAGCGTCCTTCGGTAACGGAGACATACAGTCCGCTTCATAAAGGTTATAAATCAATTATGATCTTTGCCAAAATGAAGAAGCGCGAGCTTGAAGATGAAGTATTTACAGTTGATTATATGCCGAAGGTTCCGGATTTGAGAAAATGATAAAGCAATTTTTAGTTTTATTTTTCGCATTAAGTTCAATTGTCTTTTCATTTGCAGGTGATTACGACTTTGATGTTTCAGAATTTGAAAAGAAACCTTTTGAGATTAATACTGAGTTAAAAATTAATCCTATTCTTATTGGTTTAAATACGGACTCAATCTTTTATCAGCTTCAGAAGAAGTCAGGTGATTCGGATTTCTATTCAAGATGGCGGTTTGAATTATATTCTTCATTTAAAAAAGGAGATAATACATTATTTTTTTCGGGACAGAGCATAATTGATATTCATGAACCGGAAACTGAAGAGACTAATAAAGTATATGAATATTATCTTGAAAGTAGAGTATCAGCAAATTGGTCTTTCATTATTGGGAAGAAAAGTGTTAAATGGGGAAAGGGCTATGTATTTAATCCGGTATCTTTTGCCGGGAGACAGAAGGATGTTAATGATGTTGACGCTTCTCTTGAAGGTTATGGATTAACATCTGTTCAGTACATAAAAAGTTTAAAAGGTCCGCTCTCAAATTATTCAGTACAAATTATTGCTTTACCTGGTTTTACCGGGAATGAGTCGGAATGGGACAATATGAATTCAGATTTTCCAACAGATGCAGGATGGAATTTTATTGGTAAGTTATACCTCTTATACAGGGATGTTGATATTGACTTTTATATTTTATATAATGAACTTCAACAGAATAAATATGGCTTTGATATGGCTTTAAATTTGACTACTAACTTTGAGGTGCACGGTGAAGTCTCATACGAAGAGAATTTTGAAAGGTATAAGTTGTTTAATGAATCTGAAGGGGCTGGAAATGAAATTCAGTTTGAAAAATTTCAGGTGAAAAAATATCTGGCGGGGGTTAGATATCTGACTGTTCCGGGAACAACCTTTATACTTGAATATATTTATAATGAAGAAGGACTCTCTTTAGATGAGACAAAACAGTACTTTGAATGGGTAAGAAATGATACCTGGCCAATTATGTATGATTCTTCTTATATTTTCCCAATGGAATTTTATAAGGAATATTTTACGCACCAATTCTCAATGCAGAATTACCTTTATTTAAAGGCGTCTCATCCGGAACCATTTGATATCTTATATTTTACTCCGGGAATATTCTCAATTTATAACCTTGATGATAATAGTTTTCAAGCAACACTTGATCTTTCGTACAGCAGATTTGATGACTTCTTAGTCTCACTTAAGTATTCCAGGATGTTCGGGGATGAAAATACCGAGTTCGGGGAAAAGATCATAACAGAGAAACTTGAGTTCAATTTCACCTTAACATTTTGAAAGATTGACACGATATGTAGGCTTTCCGAGAACAATATTTGTCATTGCGAGGATTGAACGAAGTGATTGACGTGGCAATCTCATTTTTTTATAAGACAAAAGAAAGCAAAAACAAGAAAAACAAAAAAAGATAAATTTTCAACAGGGACTTACAAAGAGACTTATAAATAGCTTACTAATATTGATTATAATTGTTTAGAGCAACTGTTGCTTACAGAAACTGAAGAATGCTTATTTAAAAATAGCCGCTGACAAGCGAAGCGCAGGCATCCCGTATTCCGCAGGACATCGGGAAGAGGACGCCCCGAAGTGAATTCGGGGTAAACTCCGGACGCAGAGAAAAAACAAAAAAAGAAAAACAATATTCTTCAGCAGGTCGACGAATGGAGAGAAGAGATCCCGTATAGAGAATCGTATCGGGAGAACTTAAGAGAACTAACGAGACTTATAATGGGTAAATTGAAAGTGTTATATGCGGTGCCCTGAACCCTAACAAAGTGCGTGGTTCTGGGTCATTGCGAGGCGCTAATTCATTAATGCCGCGGCAATCTAACAGTGCGATATCCATCGCACTTCCAAGAAAAATAAAAAACAAAAAAATATTAACCACTGATCACACTGAACACACTGCAAAAAAAGAAAAAAAGACAAATTTTATTCTTTAGCAGGTCGACGAACGGAGAGAGAAGATCCCGATGAACATCAACGATTTTTCAGCACATATTAATTAAACATTTATGAATACAAATGACGAACAGTATACGGTTAATTGATTTAAAAGACAAAATAATTATGGCGATTATAAAATCATAAGGAAAATATGCTAAA
>DAOVMD010000207.1 GCA_030630935.1 Candidatus Mcinerneyibacteriota bacterium
ATCGGACTTTAACCGATAAGAAATTACAAGCTTTGCTTGGCGCACTCATCCCGTCAATCCCGTACATCCCTGTTAAAAATCTTCTCTTTTCTTTTTCAGCGGCGTGTTCAGTGTGATCAGTAGTTAATTTTAGTTTTTTTGTTTTTTGAGTTCTCTTTAGTTCTCTTAAGTTCCCTGTCAATTAAAAAAGTTTGAGCGAAGCGAGTTTTTTCTTTTTATAATCGTTTCATATGGGAGGATTAAATCCATATGGTCAGGGCTTGGACGCTTCGCTAGATTTTCGATGCGACTCGGAAACCCCTACTTTGTTTGGGATACAATTCTTTTATTTTTGAATGAATACTTAAGTTTTATATTTAAAATGATTATTCAAAACAAAAGCATTGAAATAAATAATGCAAAAACAATTATCAATTAATAATTATCAACCATCAATCATAAATGCAGAGCGAAGCGATGCTATTAAGCAATTTCTGCTATAAATAAAGGTATCAAATTAATTATAAAACAGAAATATTCTTAAATTCAATACATTCTTTCTTTTTAACTCTATCCTAAATGGAGAGGTTCATTTTTATATTTCGCTGACTGCGTCTTACTCCTTATCCTGTTTCAATCTAATCTAAAAATTTTCAATTTCTTCATCTGTTTTATTAAGCAATAGTCGCTCTAAACAAAAGCATTGTAATAAGTAATGCAAAATTATTCTTACTTATTCATTCTTCACTGTTCATTGTTACTTGTGACATCTTTGATGTCACTATTTCTTCACCTCGTCTTTCTTAGGTTCTAAAGACTTTGGTTTCTTATTTTTTATCTTCTCATAACTAAGATGTCTATTTTCAACTTTAATTTTTATAATTGAATTATTCAGGGTTTTATCCTTTAGAATTGCCTCAGATAACATATCCTCAAGGAGGTTTTGAATTATTCTCCTTAAAGGCCGTGCTCCAAGATCAGGATTATAACCCAAATCAATTATTAATTCTTTTGCTTTAGGAGTTAATTCGAGTGAGATATTTTTCTTTGTCAACTGAACTAAGAGATCTTTCAGCATTATATCAACAATTAGGGATAACTCTTCTTTTGTTAAGGCATGGAAAACAATGATCTCATCTAATCTATTCAGGAATTCAGGTCGGAAGATATTCTTTAGTTCAGACATGATCTTCTGTTTCATCTCCTCATATTCAAGTATCTGATCGTCCTTTCTGAAACCAAGTGATTTTCCTTTCCCAATTATTCTTGCCCCTGCATTAGAAGTCATAATTATTACAGAATTCTTAAAATCAACTGTTCGACCGTTATTATCTGTTAACCTTCCATCCTCAAGAATCTGGAGTAAGAGGTTAAATACATCAGGATGAGCTTTTTCAATCTCGTCAAATAAAACTACTGAATACGGTCGACGCCGAACTGCCTCGGTTAGTTGTCCTCCTTCTTCAAACCCGACATAACCCGGAGGAGCACCTATTAACCTTGATACAGCGAACTTCTCCATGTATTCAGACATATCAATCCTGATAAGAGCATCTTCACTTGCAAATAAAAATTCTGAGAGAGCCTTTGCAAGTTCAGTTTTCCCGACACCGGTTGGTCCAAGAAAAATGAAAGAACCAATCGGACGTCTTGGGTTTTTAATCCCGGCACGAGCTCGACGAATCGCTCTGGAGATGGTTGTAATTGCTTCATCCTGACCGATTACTCTCTTGTGAAGTTCGTCTTCCATCCTGAGTAACTTCTCAGATTCTTCTTCTTCCAATCTCGAAACTGGAATTCCGGTCGACTTACTTACAATCTCAGCGATATGTTCCTCGGTAAGGACAACCTGTTTTTCACTCCGTTTCTCCTCCCATTTCTTCTTGAGCTTACGTAACTTTTCTTTTAACTTCTTCTCCTCATCACGGAATTTTGCTGCCTTCTCAAATTCCTGATGATTGGAACTGGCAATCTTCTCTTTCTCGATTTCCTGAATCTTAACTTCAACTTCTTTTATCTCAGGCGGCAGAGTCATTGTTCTTAATCGAGCACGGGACCCCGCTTCATCAATTAAATCAATGGCCTTATCCGGAAGAAACCTATCGGGGATATATCTATCAGAAAGCTCAGCGGCTGCAATTAATGCCTCATCAGTAAGTGTAACATGATGATGTGTTTCATACCTATCTCGTAATGCTTTTAAGATTTCAATTGTTTCTTCAACAGTTGGAGCTTTTACGAAAATTGGCTGGAATCTTCTTTCCAGGGCTTTATCCTTTTCAATATATTTCCTATATTCATCCAGAGTTGTTGCACCAATACACTGAATCTCACCTCTCGAAAGAGCTGGTTTCATCATACTCGAAGCATCGATTGAACCTTCAGCAGAACCTGCTCCGATCATATTATGAATTTCATCAATAAATATAACTATATTTTTTGACTTTGTAATATCTTTTAAAACTTTCTTCATCCTGCTTTCAAATTGACCACGGTACTTTGTTCCCGCAACAATTGCTGCAAGGTCAAGACTTAATAATCTTTTATTTTTTAATAATTCAGGAATATCCCCGTTAACTATCATCTGAGCAAGACCTTCAACAATCGCAGTCTTACCAACTCCCGGCTCACCAATGAGAACAGGATTATTCTTCTTACGCCGGGATAAAATCTGAATAACCCGCTCCATCTCGTTTTCTCTACCGACAACCGGGTCTAATAACTTCTTAGCTGCAAGTTTCGTTAAATCCCTGCTGAATTCATCTAATGATTGAGAATGATCCATTGTCCCCGGTTTCTTGAACGGATTTCCATAATCACCTTCATCTCGAAGTGAAGCAATTCTCCGTAATAATTCCGCCCTGAGTTCATGGAGGTCAAGTCCGAGATTCAACAGAACCTTTATCCCAACTCCTTCGCCCTCATGAAGTAAACCCAACAGAATATGTTCCGTTCCTACAAAATTATTTCCCAGTTTCCGGGATTGAGATTGGGATAACTCAATAATCTGCTTGGCTCGAGGAGTATAACGTAATGGTGTGAATGGTAATACTATCCCGGTGCCCTGACCAATTATCTTTAATACCTGCTGCTGAGCAAATTCAAGAGTAACTTCTAATTCCCGGAGAATTCTGGAAGCAAGTTCTTCTTCTTCCTGAAGAATCCCTAAAAGAATATGTTCACTCCCAATGTAATCATGAAAAAATGCCCGGGCTTCCTTCTCGGCATTGGAGAGAGCATTCTTTGCACCTCGTGTAAAATTATCAAACATTTTTAATACCTCTTAATTCGTTTCAATTGAATAAGGACAATAATACCAATATTTTCCTGAGTTCAAAATATCAAGTCCCAGATCAGGAATAAACAATGACCTGATATCTCCACCTGTGAAAATCTCATTCATTAGATTCCCACGAGTATCCATGTACAAAATATTCGTTATCTTTTTAATCTTAGCTTCTTTCGCAGCTAATTTTATTGCGTCCTGTAAGGTTCCTATCTCATCAATTAAATTTATCTCTAATGCTTGACGACCTGTGAAAACCTGACCTCGGGCGAGCTCTTCAACTTTATCAAGATTTAAACCTCTGCCGGCTGAAACTTTTTTCTTAAATTTTAAGTAGAAATCACTCATATGTTTTTTTAGAATATCCCGTTCTTCAGGTGAAAATGGCCGGTTCAGAGCATAGATATCTGCATGCTTTCCGAATTTAACCTGAGATTGGGTTATTCCTAACTTTCCGTAGAGTTCCTTTAAAACAAACTTCCCGCCAAAAATACCGATGGAACCTGTGATTGTTCCCGGATCGGCTACGATCTTATCTGCAGGGGCAGCAATATAATATCCACCGGATGCTGCAACATTACCCATACTGATAATTACTTTCTTCCCGCTCTTTTTCAATGCTTCAATCTTCTGCCAGATAATATCAGATGCAATCGCTGAACCTCCTGGCGAATCTACCCTGATTACAACTGCCTTAATATCTTTTCTATTGGCTAACTCATCAAGCTTCTTTGCAATGGTTTCTGAACCTGCGGTATTTCCAAAAAGAAGATTCCTCCCGGATTTTCCTGTTACAATCGTTCCTGTAATAAACATAACTGCAATCTGAGCTTTATTAGACCAGTTATCATTATAGAAATCAACCATCTCAATATTTAGCTGAGAATATTTACCCGGGAATGAAAAACCTCTGTGATATTCCTTAATAAGATCCTTCAATTCCGGTTCATAACCGATTGCATCAATTAAACCAAATTCCTTTGCCTGCTCTGCTGATATAAGACCATAATTATCAATGATATCTTCAATCCTGGATTTCTCTAACTCTCTACCTTCGGCAATGCCGGTAATGAGTTGATCATAAATATCTCCGAGTAAACTCTTTAAATTCTCTTCTGCAGCAGGGGAAATCTCCGTGCGTGTAAATTGTTCAACTGCTGATTTATACTTATTTGAATCCGGTCTTATAAAGTCAGCTTGAATCCCCAACTTATCAAATAGCCCCTTAAAAAATGTAAGTCTTGCAGAGATCCCAAATAATTCAAGAGACCCTGATGACGGCATTATAATTGCATCACACATACTTGCAAGATAAAAATCTTTTAACCCGGCACCATATTCAAGGTAACAGATTATATACTTATCCCAGGTTTGAATCTTTTCCATTATATCAATTAGTTCCTGTACTTGAGAAATCGATAGGGAGTTTGATTTCAAATATAGAACAACTCCTGAAACCTCATCAATATATTGAACCTTCTCAAATTGTGAAACTAAATCCCGGAACTTTGGAAGACGTGGAGAAAATATCCCGCCTCGGATATCCTCTTCAGTATAAGAACCGCCAATCTTGATTTTCGCCACCATTGTAGGTCTGTACTTGGTCGGTATACCCTTGAATTCTTTCTTGTGATAAAGACTGTCAAATGTAAATGCAAGGTTATCTATATTCATCGTTTTATCTTGATTCTCAACTCGTGAGTAAGAAACTGAAGAGAAACCTGAGTAAATTGAAATACCAAACCGATACTCGTTATCCTTATCTCCGTTTGCAAATACATACATCAACGGTAAAACCTCAAGCTTTACTCCATAATAATTATTGTATAATCTGAATTTATCTTTCTCAAATTCCTCATATTCTGTGTCCCAGGTTAAAGTAATCCTGTTTGTTAATGGTCGAATCGCAACACCACCGCGTAACCTTCTCTGAAGACGGTCATCTAAAAATTCCCGGCCATAAACACGGTTCCGAACAACTGCTCCAAAGGAAACCCAGTTATAAGGTCGAAGCATTAAACCAATATCAAAATTCTCTGTACGACTAACTGCACCAAAGTCCGAGTAATACCAGCGATGATTAAAGCCAATCGTAAGATTATTAATCTTAAGAATCGACCCACCCCAGTTCAATACCTTTAACTTGGATTCTGTCTCAGAATCAATAAATTCCTCATAACCTATACTCCCTAATATCGGTAATCTTAAAAGATAAATATTCCTGCCGACTATATAAGATGGATCTATATTAGTATCAAATGAAAAATAACCTTCGGAACGCCTCTTAAATCCTAAACCTGCAGGATTTATTAATAGAGCAGAAACATCGTCATTAGTTGCAACCGAAGTAAATGTTCCAACCTGCCTGTTTAAATATACCTCATCAAGGGCAAAAACAGGTAACAGTGTTAAACTTAAAAATACTAATGTCAAAATTAAAAACAACTTCTTCATAGATTCCTCCTTAGTTATTAAAAAGTTACTGTGAAATGTTTATTCACAGAAAACTGTTATTTATCGAATAATACTATACTTACAGGACTTTCAGCTTCCTCCACCCCATTTGCCTGTCTTGATGGAGTTTACAAATAAAAGCAAAAAAAAAAGATATTTTACCACCCCGAACTAAAAGAAAAAACGGGGTAAACTCCGAACACGGAGGAAAACATATAAAAACAAAAGGAAAACAATTATTTCACCACCCCGAAGTGAATTCGGGGTAAATTCCGGATTAAGCATGCTGCGACCTGAACCTATG
>DAOVMD010000462.1 GCA_030630935.1 Candidatus Mcinerneyibacteriota bacterium
CATAGGTTCAGGTCGCAGCATGCTTAATCCGGAATTTACCCCGAATTCACTTCGGGGTGGTGAAATAATTGTTTTCCTTTTACTTTTATTTGTTTTTCTCCGTGTTCGGAGTTTACCCCGGATTCACTTCGGGGCGGTGAAATTCTTACATTCGATTGTGTTATAAGTATCTCCAACTTTAAACAAGTATATTGCATTCTATAATATAGCGGCGTGATCAGTGTGTTCAGTGGTTAAAAGTTTTTCTACTATCTAGAATCTATAAAACGACTGTTCTCGGTTCTCAGATATCTGTTCTCTACAGCGAAGCTGTATGTGTTCTTCATAAAATATGTCAAAGAACTTATTTATATTAAATCATCTTATAAATGAACTTCCGAAACTGCATAAGTAAGAAAAGAACTTCTTCATATATATCCTTTTGAGTAGTTTTATTTTTCATACTCTTTCATAACATTTTTCACACTACCTAAAATGTATGGTTCATAGAAAAATAAGTTCTCTCACCTGAAAAGTCAAATGAGAAGATAAAAGGTTTAACCCCTAAAGTTAACATATGAAATCGAATCCCAAAATAAACATCTGATTCCAGGTCATTATTTGCATCAGTAAATCTTCCAAGTTCATATCCCGTAACCAATTGAATCTTATTCAGTGTTGTTATCCATAGGAATAACCAACCTATATTATTAAAAGCGAGAAATCTATCCTCAATATTAAGTAGAACTTTCTCCCTTCCTAATACGTCGCTTTCATAGTAACTCTTTAAATTATGTAAACCCCCAAGAGTTAATAAATAATTTTGTGGAAATGCCCCGGTAATCTTCTCACCAAATATCCTTACTCCGAGAATATGCCTTTGTGTCAATCTAAAGAAATATTTTGATTCCAACTTGTATCTGCTGTATGAAAGGTTTTCGTGAATTTTATCTGACCCTGTTTCATACCCCAATAACAATGAATTCCCGCGAGTCGGATTCTTGGAATCATTAAGAGTAGAAAGGTTTAATTCGACATTAACCGCCGAGATATCCCACTCCCTATCCTCTTCCTCACTCTTTTTGATAACCTGGTATTTGGGCTGAAGAGTCAACAAGACATCAAGATAATGTTTCTTACCTGTCAGGTGATACTTAAAAGCTCCTGAAAACCCGGTTTTTGAATAATCCTCAAAGAAATCAAATTGAAAAATTGATCGTTTAAATCCTGCGATCCCAAGAGAGAATTGAATCCTGTAATCAAGTTCCTGGTCCGGGGAATAATTAAAATCAAATTTGTGCAGTCGGAAAAACATTTTATGCGGGAACCTGTTATCGTAACTTTTTTCATCAATCAATTTCTTATTAGGATCGAGGATAATTTCTTTTAAAAATTCTTTCTTGTCAAGCTGAAAAATAAGTTCGGTTTCAGTTTGGCTGTTAAAGAAACTTTGCTCAATAAACCTTTTATTAGTTCTAACTTTAACCTCAACTTTCTCACGGATTCTCGCACTTCGTTTAATAATCACGTGAAGCTCATTATTTTTTTCATCAGTCCAAAATCTTTCTAACTTATAATTTATTTTTTGTTTTCCGCTTTGTTTTTGCTGAATAAAAAACCACTCTACTTCGAATGCTTCTGATAAGTAATTAAAGATATCATTATCTCTTTCATTGTTCAGGAATTTCCTGACTTCATTTTTCAGGGCATCTTTATCTGCTGTGTTTTCGCATCGTTTCTTTACAATTACTCCTGAAGTAAATTTTGAAAATAAGAGACCGGGGTTTCGGATCAGATCAATTTGATTTTCCAAACGGAATTTTTTTGCATATACATTTGATAATTCAGACCCTGAATATGTCGCTAAAGAAGAATCAGGTTCAAAAATATTTATTTTTTTAATAAACCCTTCGAGGTCCGGGATATCACCATACTCTTCTTCTGCATACGATTCATATAAAAACTCACTCAGGAATTCCGCTTCAATTCCGGGTTCCACATTATTTAAATATTTCGGGAGCCATATTTTAAAGAGTTCGCGTACCAGTGCTAACTGATGAAACCGATACAGAGTTTTGGGAACTTTTAAAAATAACTTTGAAAAGAATAAGATATTATCTCCACTGTCCAGGAGATCATTCTGAACATTAGATTTCAAAAATACGAGATCCTCTGAAGGTTTTTGACCGGTTACTTTATTAAAATATTCTGAAGCGGATTCAATTGTATCACTAAGCAGATTTATCTCCTTCTTTTTAAATCCGATAAAATGAACTGAGATATTATTTATCTCTTTTTCAACTTTGTTTCGAGGTTTAATAACTAATAAAGATGGGGGGAGGTGAGAATTTATAATTGCGATTTTCCCATCTTTCACAATCTTACCTGAAATGTAAATATTCCCTGAACCCGGGTTTTTAAAAATAAATGTGTATAATATCCCGGGTAAGTAAAATTCTTCTCTCACTGCTGAAACTCTTTTCAGAAGTATTGTAGGGAACCACCAACCCTTAAGATAGATTGTTCCGTCAGAATCAATACCAAACGAACCTGAGCGTTTCGGAATAGTTATTGAATATTTTATATAGTATTTTCCCGGTTGAAAATTAAAACTATCTACATATTCAGATACATATTTAAAGTATAATGGCTCTTTTGTTTGAGAAGATTCAGAGGA
>DAOVMD010000151.1 GCA_030630935.1 Candidatus Mcinerneyibacteriota bacterium
TATAATTATTCGCAGGAATAAATTCCTTTGAACGAACAACAGTCCCTACGGGACTGTTTTGGTCTTTTTGCATTCTAACCCAGCAATGAATTGCTGGGCTATTATCACTTTATCCCTACGGGATAAATATTGATGACAAATTTTTATTTTTTTTATCTTGCGGATGTTTAAATTCTTCAGTTCTGGATGTTTTTGGTTTTAAATTATATCATCGAGACGTGCAATTGCACGTCTCTACAATAACACGCATTATCCTGGCTTGCTGGGAGCGAAGCGAGTAGTCCCGTATGTTAAGTTCAACCCGAATTCACTTCGGGGAACGACATCGGGAAACGCATGCAAAGCATGCATTGAACTCTTTAATGCAGAGCGAAGCAATGCTTAGATTTGTTGGAGCTTCGGTCCTTCAGGTGTATCTTTTATAATATATCCCTTATCTTTCAGGATATTCCGGATCTCATCTGCTCGTTTGAAGTCTTTATTTTTCCTCGCAGTTTGACGTTCTTGAACTAATCTCTCTAATTCTTCGTCAACCTGCACTGATTCTTCTTTAAAATCCTTAATATTAAATCCCAGGATCTCATCGAATTTATATAGTAAAGAAAGTTTTTCTTTATTCTCAATTTGATTGGCTTTTAATAAATCATAGACTACCGCTAATGCTCTCGGCATATTTAAATCGTCATTAATTGCAGTTAAGAATTCTTTATAATATTTCTGATCTTCATTAACCTCAATCGGGATCTCACCTTGAACTTCATTCTTTAGATTAATAATTCTGGACTTTAAAATTTCAAATGACTGCTTAGCGCCCAGTAGAGCTTCTTCTGTAAAGACAAGCTGTTTTCTATAGTGGGCCGTAAAACATAGATACCTGTAATGTAAAGGATCAAAACCTCTATCAATCAAAGTCCGGATTGTAATAAAATTACTTAACGACTTTGACATTTTTTCTTTTTCAAGTACGAGGAACTCCCCGTGTAACCAGAACTTTACCCATGGATGTTTTCCAAAAGCAGATTCACTCTGAGCAATTTCATTAGTATGATGAACATTAATATGGTCGATCCCGCCTGAATGAATATCAAACTGTTCCCCGAGATATTTCGAAGCCATTGCAGAGCATTCAATATGCCACCCCGGCCAACCACGACCCCAAGGTGAATCCCACTTCATTAAGTGGTCTTTAAATTTCTCTGATTCAGTAAACCAAAGAACAAAATCCCTTGGATTCTTTTTATTCTTATCAATATTAACTCTGGCCCCGGCTTTCTGATCATCTAATTTCAGCTTTCCAAGGTCCGAATAATGTTCAAATTTTGAAGTGTCAAAATAAACATTCCCACCTGTTTGATAAGTGAATCCATTCGCTTCAATCCTTTTGATCAGATCAATCATTTCTGTAATATGATCAGTTGCCTTACACCAAATATCAGGAAATAGAATATTCAAGCTATTCAAATCCTTCTTGAATTCATTTGTATAAAAATCTGTAATATCTTTTACTGTCTTGCCGAGTTTCTTTGCAGCTTTCTCAACCTTATCCTCACCTGTATCGGCATCACCGAGGTTTTCTCCGGTTAAATGCCCGACATCTGTAATATTCATAACATGTTTCAAATCATAGCCATTGAAAAGCAGAACTCTTTTTAAAACATCCTCAAATATATAAGTTCGTAAATTCCCGATATGAGCATAGTTATAAACTGTTAGCCCGCAAGCATAAAACCTAACCTTATTACTTTCAATTGGCTTGAACTCTTCCTTTTTTCTGGTTAATGTATTAAATAATTTTAGCATCTTTTAATTTTGAATTTTATATTTACCGACTATCCTGGTTACTTTAATTGCAATTTCAAGTGCATCTCTTCCATCCTCTGCAGTTACCTTCGGCTTCGTTCGATTCTGAATTGAAGTAAGAAATGATTTTAACTCTATCTTCAAAGGTTCTTCAACTTTTAATTTGGGATTCTTAAATAAAATCTTGGGTTTATTCTTTGAAATTTTCTTTTGAAATATCTTTAATTCAGGGATTGTATAATCTAATGAGAAGTAAGTGTCTTCCTGAAAAACCCGAAGCTTGCGCATCTTTTTATCGCTTACTCTGCTCACGGTAATATTGGCAACACACCCCGATTTAAACCTTACACGTGCATTTGCAATATCCTCATGGTGAGTTAGGATTGGGATACCGGAAGCATCAATCGTAGCAATTGGAGATTTTACCAGCTGAAATGCAATATCAATATCATGAATCATCAGATCCAAAACTACACCAACATCTTTGATTCGTGGAGAGAATGGGGCAAGCCTATGTGATTCTATAAATAAAGGTTTCGTAATATGTTTCTCTAACTCTATCATACCCGGATTAAATCGTTCAATATGACCAACCTGGACTATTAGATTTTTCTTGGCAGCAAGCTTTATTAAGAGATTGGCTTCTTTAACAGTTTGAGTAATAGGTTTTTCAATGAAAACATCCTTCCCTTTTTCAAGGCATTTCTTTGCAACTTCAAAATGGTTAACAGTTGGAACAACAATACTAATTGCATCGGAATCTTTAATTAACAAATCAAGATCGTCATAAGCTTTTATCTTAAAAATTTTTGCAACTTCATTAACCCTCTTTGAATCAACATCAAATATACCGGAAAATGAAATGCTCCTGAACCGTGATAAAATTCGAGCATGATGATATCCAAGATGACCTACTCCAACAACCCCAACCCTTAGTTTTTTTGATTTAGTCATTTAAATCTCCTAATTGTATTAATTACCTTTTCCAGATCCTTTCGTGTAAGACCGGGATGAACCGGTAAGGATACAACTTCTCTGGAGATTAAAACTGATTTCTCCAAACCCTTTGTGGAATAACCAAGTCTCTTATATAATGGTTGTTCAGGTATTGTTAAGGGATAAATCGTAGCAGCATCAATGCCATTACTAATTAGATAATTAACAAATTTCTTTCTAATTTTCTTGGGTACCCTAATTGTATACTGATGAAAAACATGTTTTGTTCCGAGCTGTACTTTCGGAATTGTAATCCAATCAATCCCCGTTAAATTCCTGGATAGGTATTTTGCGTTCTTGATTCGGAGTTCTGTCATCTTTCGAATTTTCGTCATCTGTACCAGACCAATCCCGGCCTGGAGATTTGTGATTCTAAAATTATACCCAAGAATATCATGGTGAAATCGACCAACCCGACCATGATTAATAATTTTTTTGGATAACTCAAAATATTTCTTATTATTTGTCGTTATCATCCCTCCTTCACCGGTTGTCATATTTTTTGTTGCATAAAATGAAAAGCACCCGGCAAGTCCAAAAGTCCCGATTACTTTACCGTTTACCTCTGCTCCGTGTGATTGGGCACAATCCTCAATTAATTTTATCTTATATTTATTGCATAATTTCTTTACCCTCGGCATATCCATAGGGTTCCCGTATAAATGAACAACAATCAAAGCTGCAGGTTTTTTCATCCTGCTGCTTAACCTTTTCTCTAATAGGTCAATATCAAGATTAAATGAATTCTCATTGATATCTACGAATTCAGGTTTCGCTCCCACGAATAAAATACAATTCGCGGTTGCAATAAAACTGAATGGTGTAGTCAAGACGATGTCATCCTTTTTAATCCCGGCAGCAATAAGTGCTGCATGTAAAGCAGTGGTTCCGGAAGATGTTGCAACAGAATACTTACAATTTAAATATTTTGAAAACTCTTCTTCGAACCTGGCAACATACTTACCGCTTGCAATAATCTTTGTATCAATAACCTCTTTTAAAATCTTCTTTTCTTTATCATCTAACTGCGGCTCTGAAATACGAATCCGTTTCATTTTACTATTCCCCTCTCACTTTCTTTAATGAATTTTACGATATACTTTAATTCTTCTGAATCATCAAAGTCTTTATCCAATTTCTCCATAGCTTGTTGAGTATTAAGATTTGAAAAATAAATTATTCGATAAATCTCTTTTACATTCTTAATAACTTCATTTGAAAAGCCATGACGCTTCAAGCCGATTAAATTTAAACCTCTTACTTTCGCAGGTTCCCCCTGAACCGTTCCATACGGGACCACATCCTTCCTAATTGCAGTTGCACCACCGACAATTGCAAAGTCTCCAAGTCTGCAGAATTGATGTACACCAACCAGTCCGCCAAGAATAACGTTATTATGTACCACGACATGACCTGCTAATGTTGCAACATTTGCAAATATATTCCTGTCACCAACCTGGCAGTTATGTGCAACGTGTGCATACGCCATAAATAAATTATTATTCCCAATTAATGTACTGGTTTCTGATTCAGTTGAACGGTTAATAGTAACAAATTCCCTGAATGTATTATTATCTCCTATTTTAGTATAACTTTTACATTGATCATATTTTAAATCCTGCGGAATTGTTCCGATTGATGAGTAAGGAAAAAACACATTATCTGCACCTATCTCGGTCCAACCATCAACAAAGATATTAGCCATTAACTTTGTTCTATCACCTATCTTTACATCATCCCCTAAAATCACATAAGGACCGATTTCTACATCTTCACCAAACTGTGCTTTATTAGTTATTGCTGTCGGATGTATTATAACTGACATTATTTCTATCCTGTAATTAAATTATTTATCTACTAAAACCGCCATCATCTCAGCTTGAGTAACAAGTTTATCACCAACATAAGTCTTTCCGGAAATTTTACATGATGGTATCTTAGCATCGGCTCTTAAGTTTACAATCGAAACTTCATACCTCAGGACATCTCCCGGTACAACGGGTTTTCGGAATTTTACCTTATCAATTGACCCAAAATAAACTACCTTATCCTTTGGAACTCCAACCACTTCTAAAAGTAAAATTGCCCCTGCTTGAGCCATACCTTCTACAACCAACACCCCTGGCATTATAGGGTGTCCCGGAAAATGGCCCTGGAAAAATTGTTCATTGAAAGTGACATTTTTAATTGCAATAATTTTTTCATTCTTCTCAATCTTTAGAACTCTGTCAACCATTAGAAATGGATACCTATGCGGTAGAATCTCTAAGATTTGAATAACATCTAATTCCATTACCTTACTCCTCCTTATTTTCAATATTTGAAACTCTTTCCTCTAATTGTTTTACTCTATCTAAAATCTTTGGTAACCCTCTTAGAGTTGCTTTAACTCTTAACTCTTCCGAAAGTTTTCTGGCAGGAAAACCCGATACAGTTAAACCTTCCGGAATACTTTTCATAACCCCGGATTTCGCACCAACTTTTACATTATTCCCAATCTCAATATGACCGGATACTCCGGCTTTTGCCGCAAGAATAACGTTCTGACCCAACTTCGAACTGCCGGCGATACCAACTTGAGCAACAAGTAATGAGTTCTCGCCTACTTCTACATTGTGAGCGATTTGAACTAAGTTATCAATTTTTACACCCTTCTTAATCTTTGTCGATCCAAAAGTTGCCCTGTCAATTGTGACATTTGCTCCAATCTCTACATCATCCTCAATTATTACTTTTCCAATCTGCGGGATCTTGGAATTTATACCTTCAACTGTTGCAAATCCAAAACCATCACTGCCAATTACTGTACCTGAATGAATAATTACTCTGTCACCAATTTCTATAAAATCATAGATCGAAACATTCTGATAAATGATACAATCTCCTCCAACTATTGAATTATCTCCAATATGTACTCCGGGATATATCACGGAACCTGGACCAATCTCCACGTTCAAACCAATATAAACCAATGGTGCAATTCTAATGTCCTTCCCTAATTTAACTCCTTCTGAGATGTATGCATTTTCACTAACCCCGGAAAATGAAACTTTTCGTTCATTAAATAATGCTAATAAAATCCCAACTGCTTTATAAGGTTCATCAACAAAAATCAAGTTCTTACCTGACACCTCAGAGGCTCCATTCTTAAGAATAAAAGCTGTTGCATTTGATGATTCTAAATATTTCTCATACTTTGGATTTGTAATGAAACTAATTGAGCCTGGTTCGGCTTCGCGGATATCAGATAATCCATCAACTTCAATGTCAGGGTCTCCCTTTAATTCACCGGAGAGAATTTTAGTAATTTTGCTTAACTTAAAAGACTTCATTATGTAGTTAATTCAATTAAAGTAAAATATCTAACTATCTGTATAAGCGGTCTTGGACTTTCTTTGTAATATCAAGACTTTTATCATAATATAGAGTAGCTTGCTTCTTTAAAACAATAGTATATTTCTCATTCTTTGCAATATCCTCAACTATAAATAAAACTTTCTGCTCCAACTTCTCAAATAACTGCTTTTCCTGCTCTGAAAGTTCCTGCTGATACTGATTAAATAATGATTGTAATTTCTTGAATTCTGTTTCAAGTTCTTTACGTAGTTCTTCCTTCTTTGCTTCATCCATTACTGCAAGCTGCTTCTTAAGATTTGCTTCTTTTGCTGCTAATGCCTTCATACGGGTGTCAAGGTCAGTCTGCTTCTCAATAAATTCTGTTTTTAACTTTTCAAGTCCATCTTTAAACTCTTGATAGTTCTCTACTACTTCATTAACATCAACCACTGCAACTTTAATTGAACCTGCAAAAGCTGAACTTACAGAAAATAGTGAAATAAAGAAAATTACACCAACGAGAATATTCAAATTCTTTCTCATTTTAAACCTCCAAATTAAAATTCTGTTCCTATTCTAAAATGCAATCGCCCGGTATCCCAGGTTTTGCCTTCTTCTGATTTTGTCGGATGATTAAGTCCCCAAGCATAATCAATATGTAAAACTCCGAAGAATGGGACATCAATCATAAAACCGAGACCATAACTTGTATAAAGATCAAAACTATGAATTGACAATGGTTCAACATAAACTTCATCAAGTTTCCCGTCATTATCAATATCAAAATATATCTTTGACCAGGTATTCCCTGCATCAAAGAAAACCGCACCCCATAACCTATCATAAACAGGGAATTTATATTCGAGTGTAATGTTTAACATCCTATCCCCACCTATTGGATAAGTGGTAACACCATAAACAATAGTCCCATCCTCGATTAATTCCTGACCGGTAGCGGGGTCAATTACAAGACCGGAAATCGGGTCAACCCATTCGCCGGTATAAGGATTAATGATAAAGTTCCTGGTGAAAA